>JBOHOI010000009.1:0-26752 GCA_050731155.1 Nitrospiraceae bacterium
GACTGATCGAGATCCTGGCCAAGACCGGGAAGCCGCTTTCGACCCTGGTCTCGGACCTGCCAGCTACCTCGGTCACGCCAGAGATCCGCATGGACTGTCCGGACACGATTAAATTCGATCTGGTGAAACGTGTTCAGGCGCGATTTCTTGACTACGCCAAGGCCGGCCGATCACCAGGCAAGGCAGGACTGTCGATTCGCCAGGTGTTGACGATTGACGGAGTCCGCGTAGTGTTCGAGGATGGCTGGGGTCTCATTAGGGCTTCCAACACTCAACCAGCGCTCGTGCTCCGGTTTGAGGCCACGTCTCCCGACCGCGTGGCAGCCATCCAGACCCTGATCGAATCCGAGTTGAAAGAATCGCAACGTTTGTTGGCCACGTGACCAGTGCCTCGCTTCAGAATTGGAAACTCCCGCCTACGTTCCCTCTTCTGTCTTGTCCTTCTCGCCCTGGTTCTTGTTCCTGATTCGCCCGCTCAGCCAGCGTTGGAGCGATCACAGCCAGTGTCTCTGGCAGGCGCTCCGCCTTTCGCGGGCGGGGAACGCCTGACCTATACCATCTCCTGGTTCAACATCCAAGCCGGATCCGCTGTGCTGGAGGTCACGGAGTCCACGCCGCTTCAGGGCCGCCCCATGCTCAAGCTTGTGACCACTACCACGTCAAGCCCTCTGGTCACCAAGTTCTATCCCGTGGATAACAGGGTTGAATCCATTGTTGATGCGGCGAAGCTCTCTCCGCAACGCATGGTCTTCCGCAGACGGGAGGGCAAGAGAAAGAATGACTTCAACGTGACCTTTCGCCATGCGGAGGGAACCGTGACGTCAATCAAAGACGGGGTTGCCGACGTACTTCCCATTCCGCCTGGGACTCACGATGCGATCTCATGTCTGTACTATGTTCGAG
This sequence comes from Nitrospiraceae bacterium, assembly GCA_050731155.1. Classification (GTDB taxonomy): domain Bacteria; phylum Nitrospirota; class Nitrospiria; order Nitrospirales; family Nitrospiraceae; genus NS-7. The sequence continues at coordinate 904 of JBOHOI010000009.1, forward strand.
GCCTTCCCTCGCTTGTGCCGGGGACATCGCTGATCATGAATGTGCACCATGACAAGAAGAACTACCGGCTTGAGGCGCGGATCGAAGGTATCGAGAAGGTCAAGGGACCATGGGGGGAGGTCGAGGCGGTGCGGGTCTTGGCCATCATGCCGTTTCAGGGGATTTTCCTGAACGAGGGAAACATCCGGGTGTGGGTGACAAACGACGTGCGACGTGTCCCGGTGATGATGAGGGCGAAGGTGATCATCGGATCCGTCGTGGCCAGGTTGGTGGACGCGTTTGAAAAGCCGGCGGCACACTGAATCTCTGGGCGCGCTGATTGCTCAGCTTTCCGAAAACCGATATAATCTCAAGTCAACATAGCAGGCTCATGAGCAACCCGTGACCGGAAGGGAACACCGTGGCGTCCTTTCCCATTACCCTGACGCGACATATCATCGAGAAACAGGCTGCCCATCCGGCCGCGACCGGTGAGTTCTCGGCCCTCATGGTCCAGATCGGCCTGGTGGGGAAGATGATTGCCCAGGACCTCCGGCGGGCTGGCTTGATCAATATCCTGGGGACGACCGGGGAAACCAATATCCAAGGGGAGGCGGTCAAGAAGCTGGATGAGATCGCCAATGAGACATTTCTCAAGGTGTTCCAATATAGCGGGCTCGTGTGCGCCCTGGCCTCGGAGGAGATGGAAAAGCCGGTGCACCTGCCTGAGAACTGGCCGCGTGGCAAGTATATGTTACTGTTCGATCCCTTGGACGGCTCGTCCAATACCGACGTCAACATGCCCCTCGGCACGATCTTTTCCGTCCTGCGCTACGAGGGGAAGGCCGGGCTGCCGTCGGAAGCGGAGTTAATCCAGCGGGGGACTGAGCAGGTGGCAGCCGGCTATCTTATGTACGGGTCAAGCACCATGTTGGTCTTTACCGCCGGCCAGGGGGTCCACGGGTTTACGCTGGACCCTGGCGTTGGTGAATACCTGCTTTCGCACGAGCATATTCGGATTCCGTCTCGTGGCAAAGTGTACGCGGTGAACGAGGGCAACTATCACAAGTGGCTGGCAGGTACCAGGCAGTTCGTGGATTATCTCAAGGCGTCTGACAAGGCCACGGGACGGCCCTACAGTACCCGCTACTCTGGCTGCCTGGTCGCGGATGTCCATCGCATGCTCCTCGGAGGAGGGATCTACCTGTATCCCGGCGCGACGGATAAACCGGAGGGAAAGCTCCGGCTGCTGTATGAGGCAAACCCCTTGGCATTGGTCGTCGAGCAGGCGGGTGGGCGTGCCAGCACCGGGACCATGCGGATTTTAGAGGTGGAGCCCAAGGCCCTTCACCAGCGAGTGCCGCTATTCATCGGGAGCCCTGAGGACGTCAGTCAGGCTGAAGCGTTCATTCAGGGAAAACGTTAAACGTTCAACGTTATTCGCAGGAGAAGAGATTCCTTTCACGGTTAACGATTCACGAGTAACGAATACGAGAGGTTGATCATGAACGATCGCGTCCGAGAAATCCTGAGCTGGTACGGAAGCGACAACGCAGGCACGCGAACCAATCTGGCTCGCCTGCTCAGTCATGGGAAGCTGGCCGGAACCGGCAAACTGGTGATCCTGCCGGTCGATCAAGGATTCGAGCATGGGCCAGCACGAAGTTTTTCGCCCAACCCTCCCAGCTATAATCCGCTCTATCATTTCGAACTGGCCGTGGACGCCGGGTGCAATGCCTACGCCGCGCCGCTGGGCTTTCTCGACGCCGGGGCCAGTCAATTTGCAGGCAGGATTCCGCTGATCCTGAAGCTCAACAATCACGATGTGCTGCATGAAGATAAGGACCCGCTGCCGGCTGTGACCGGCAGCGTGCGGGATGCCTTGCACTTGGGCTGTTCGGCTGTCGGGTTCACGATCTATCCGGGGTCTGTGCATTGTGCGATGATGTACCAGCAGCTCCGTGAGATTGCGGAGGAGGCGAAGAGTTGCGGCCTAGCAGTGGTGGTCTGGTCTTATCCGCGAGGTTCGGGGCTGAGCAAAGAAGGAGAGACCGCGATCGACGTGGTGGCCTATGCGGCCCAGATCGCCGCGCAGCTCGGAGCTCACATCATCAAGGTTAAGCTCCCGACGGCTCATTTGGAACAGGCGGCGGCCAAGAAGGTGTACGAGGCTGAGCAGGTTCCGATTAAGATGCTCGCCGAGCGAGTCAGCCATGTGGTGCAGAGCGCGTTCGCTGGCCGCCGGATTGTGATCTTCTCAGGTGGCGCCAAGAGCGAAGACAAGACCTTCTTCGAAGAGGTGCGCGCGATTCGCGATGGAGGGGGATTCGGGTCGATCATCGGACGGAATTCCTTCCAACGTCCCAAGGCTGAGGCGATCAAGTTCCTCCATACGGTCATGGGCATCTACGCCGGAGAGATTCCGTAAATCGGAAGGTCAAGGCTAAGGTTGAGGCTCAGGTGAAAGAACAAAGGTGCGCTCAACCTTGACCTCAGCCTAAACCTTTTGCGAGGAGAAGATTGTGACTGATCGCGAAACACCCAGCTCTAAGCAGCCGCGAACCCGATCGTGGGTGCTCAGCGGTCTTCTGGTGGGCGCGGGGATTCTGATCGGAGTCGTATTGGCCTCGGACATGGGGTGGCTGCCGTTCGGACATGCCGTCCCGGACTCACCGGTGAAGCAAGTCCAGCTCGCACAAACCACAGTTCCGACCCCTGCTTCCATCAGCGGGGACCGGAATTTCGTGGCGGTCGCCAAAGCGGTCAAGCCCGCAGTCGTGAATATCTTCACCAGTCGGACGACCAAGAGTGGCGAAGGGCCGCACGCGATGCCCTTCAACGATCCATTCTTTCGCCGGTTTTTTGGGGAAGAGTTCTTCAGACAATTCGAAGTGCCCCGGGAACGAAAGGAGCGGAGCTTAGGCTCAGGCGTCATCGTGGATCCTAAGGGGCTCATCATTACCAACAATCACGTGGTCAGTAAGGCAGACGAGATCAAGGTCTTACTGTCTGACAAGCGCGAATTCAAGGCCAAGCTGATCGGGACCGATTCCAAGACCGACCTCGCCGTGCTGAAGATTGAAACCGACGGCCTGCACACGATCCCCTGGGCGGATTCGGACAAGCTCGAAGTGGGAGAATTCGTGCTAGCCGTCGGGAACCCGTTCGGGCTCAACCAGACCGTCACGCTGGGGATTGTCAGCGCGGTGGGGCGAGCCAGCATGGGCATTGCGGAGTACGAGGACTTTATCCAGACTGATGCGGCCATCAATCCTGGCAACTCCGGGGGGCCACTGGTCAATGCGCGTGGAGAGCTCGTCGGGGTCAATACGGCGATCTTTAGCCAGAGTGGAGGCAATATGGGGATCGGCTTCGCGGTCCCCAGCAACATGGCCCGGACGATTCTGGATCAACTGGTCAGGACCCGTCGGGTGGTCCGAGGCTGGCTCGGCGTGTCGATCCAGGATTTATCCCCTGAACTTGCCTCGCAGTTCGGAGTGGCGGAGCCCAAGGGCGTGCTAGTCAGCGACGTGCTGGATGGCAGTCCGGCCAAGCGCGCGGGCTTGGAGCGAGGGGATGTTATCATCGAGTTCGACGGAAAGGCAGTCGAGAACCCAACCCAACTCCGAAACGCCGTGGCCCAGACCACGATCGGGAAAAAGGCCACCGTAAAATTTATTCGCGACAAGGGGGTCCGCTCGGTGGAGGTCACGATCACGGAACAGCCGAAAACCGTGGCTCAAGCCGGAAGTGAGGAATCCGGCGAGTCGGCAAGCCCAGCCAGCCTTCTGTCCGATCTCGAGGTGCGCGAGCTGAACGGCGACCTGGCCAGTCGCCTTGGGCTTTCCACGGGCGAGCGGGGTGCGGTCATCGTCCGGGTTCGGTCTGGCAGTGTAGCTGACGAGGCCGGGTTGAAGGAAGGAGACATCATCCTGGAGGTGAATCGAAAGCCTGTGCCGAACGTGGCGGCATACGAGCGAGTGACCTCGAAAGTCGGGAAAGAGCAAGCGGTGCTGCTCCTGATTAAACGCCAGGGCCGTACTAGTTTTATCATGCTCAAACCGTAACTGTTGCGCGTCGTGGATCCGAGTCTTTTAGGCGTAGATCAATATCAAAGGGGGTGGACCTATGGCACAACGAGCCCTATTCGTGCTTCTGAGTGCCCTGGCTGGCATGGCCCTCTTCTCGAGAGGCGAGGGACCAAACAGCCCTTTCCTCTTCGTGGGGTTTGCCCTTGGGGCGGGCACAGCCGGACTTATTCTGGTTGCAGAGTATGCACTGCAGAAGTTGTCGTTCGGCATTATAGTCGGTGGGACAGCCGGTCTGACTGTCGGACTTATCCTCACGGGTCTTGTCGAATGGGTCGGCAGCATCGTCTTTGATATCGAGACGGTCTTGTTTCATATCGGCGGCCTGGTGTTTCTCCTCGGTCTGCCGTATCTGGGACTCGTATTGGGCGCAAGGTTTGGGCATGAGAAGATCTCGGGATCGGCCAGACACCCGGAGCACACGGCCATCGGCACGAATAAGATCCTTGACACCAGCGTGATTATTGACGGACGGGTAGCGGATCTCTGCGAGACCGGCTTTCTGGAGGGCACGTTTCTTGTCCCGCAGTTTATCCTGCACGAACTCCAGCATATTGCCGACTCGTCCGACTCCCTGAAGCGTGCACGCGGCCGGCGTGGGCTGGACATTCTGAACAAGATCCAGAAGATGGTGGACATTGACGTTCGCATCGTGGAGGACGATTTTCTTCATGTGAAGGATGTGGACTCCAAGATTGTGGTGCTTGCCAAAAAGGTCGGCGCCAAAGTCATCACCAACGATCTGAACCTGAACAAAGTAGCCGAGCTCCAGGGTGTGCGGGTCCTGAATATCAACGAATTGTGTAACGCGCTTCGGCCGGTCGTATTGCCTGGCGAGACTATCCGCGTGTTTGTTCTGAAAGAGGGGAAGGAAGCGGGCCAGGGGGTGGCCTACCTCGACGACGGGACCATGATCGTGGTGGACAACGCCAAGCGCTGTATCGGGAGGAACGTGGACGTGGTCGTGACCAGCGTGCTGCAGACGACTGCGGGCCGGATGATCTTCACACGACTGAAGGAAGAGGCCGAATAGCTGGAGATTCAGATCGCGCGTGGCTAGCCGTACCGTTGCCCTCGTCCCTGCCGCCGGTCGTGGACTCCGCATGGGGAGCCACGTCCCGAAGCAGTTCTTGACCCTGGGAGGCCAGCCGGTTCTGGTCCATGCTCTCCGGACGCTTGAGGCGGCGGACTCGATCGATGACATCATCCTGGCCGTGGCCGAGGCCGAGCGCGAGTTCTGCCTGACGGAGATCGTGTCCCGCCACGGGTTCAAAAAAGTCACCCAGATTGTGGCCGGGGGAGACCAGCGACAAGACTCCGTGCGCCATGCGCTCTTCGCGGTTCGCGAGCAGACGGAGCTGGTCCTTGTGCATGATGCAGTGCGTCCCTTCCTCACGCTGGAGATGATCAGGCTCGTGATCGAACAGGCCACGAAGCACGGGGCGGCGATGGTGGCGATTCCGATGCGGGATACGGTGAAACAGGTCGGACCGGATTGGTTGATTGAGGGGACGGTTGATCGGCGTAACCTGTGGCTCGCGCAAACCCCTCAGGTCTTCAGACGCACGCTCCTGCAGGAGGCGCACCAGAAGGCCGAACGAGACGGCTTCTACGCGACCGACGATGCCCAACTGGTCGAGCGGCTCGGCCATCGCGTGGCGGTCGTGGAGGGGAGCACGGAGAACATCAAGATCACGCGCCCGGAAGATCTCGCGATCGGCGAAGCCATCTTGGCCGCGCGGCGGGGGCAGCGGAAAATGTAATTGGTAATTGAGTAAGTGAGTAATTGGGCGAGGAGGGAATTGGGGCAGTTACTCAATTACTGACTTACTTAATTACTTCCTGAGGAATACATGCGAATCGGCATAGGTTACGACATTCATCCCTTAGGGAGCGGCCGGAAGCTGATTCTCGGGGGCGTGGAGATTCCCCACACGCAAGGCTTGGTCGGGCATTCAGATGCCGATGCGCTGATCCACGCCGTCTGTGACGCGCTGCTCGGGGCAATGGGAGAAGGGGACCTGGGAAAGCACTATCCCAGCTCCGACCCACGGTTCAAGAATATCTCCAGCTTGGTTCTCCTTGAAGAAATTGCCGGGCTGCTCGGGAAGAAAGGGTTTCGTCTAGTCAATCTTGACACAGTCCTTATTGCGCAAGCGCCTCGCCTGAGCCCACACCTGGCCGATATGCAAGACCGGATAGCGAAAGTGTTAGGGGTAAACCGCAATGTCGTGAACGTCAAGGTGAAGAGTGGAGAGGGGTTAGATGCGATCGGGAGGGAAGAGGCCATCGCCGCTCAGGCAATCTGTTTGATTGAACACGTCAAAACGTCCTAAGGTCAGAACGTCGTCACGCCTGCAGAAGGAATCTCTTGGCGAAGATCGAGAGGTTCGAAGAAATCAGAGCCTGGCAAATGGCAAAGGATCTTGTTGCTGCGGTGTATCGAGCGAGTGGGAAGGGCCAGTTCGCAACAGACTTTGGCCTTCGAGATCAGATCAGAAGAGCCGCTGTCTCGATTATGTCTAACATTGCAGAAGGTTTCGAAGGAGGATCGGATAAAGAATTTCAGCGGTTTCTGTATATGGCAAAGGGCTCGTCAGGAGAAGTCCGCAGCCAACTTTATGTAGCGTTGGACTTGGGTTATCTTGATTCCGAAGCGTTCACCGACCTTAGAGTCCAAGCCGAAGAAGTTTCGAAGGCGCTCTCTGGATTCATAAGCTATTTGGCTGTCGAGAGTTCTATGTGATATTTCCTGCTCCATGACTTGAAGACGTTACGACTTTGTGACGTGATGACGTTCTAGATCAATGTTCAAGACGATCAAACAGGATTTGAAAGTCGTGTTCGAGCGGGACCCGGCTGCGACTAGCAAGCTGGAAGTGATCCTCACCTACGCGGGCTTCCATGCGTTGCTGGCCTATCGGCTGTCCCACTGGCTCTGGGCCAGAGGGGTGCCGTTTGTCCCGCGGGTGATCTCGCAGTTTGCCCGCTGGCTGACGGGGGTCGAGATCCATCCGGCCGCCAAGATCGGAACCGGCTTCTTCATTGACCATGGGATGGGTGTCGTCATCGGCGAAACGGCGGAGATCGGCGATTACGTGACCCTGTTTCAAGGCGTGACATTGGGAGGGACAGGGAAGGAACGAGGCAAGCGCCATCCGACGCTGGCCAATCATGTGGTCGTGGGAGCCGGCGCAAAAATCCTTGGAGGCATCAAGATTGGCGACAACGTCAAGATCGGCGCCAACTCCGTCGTGTTGAAGTCAGTACCAGCCAACTCGACCGTCATCGGCGTGCCCGCACGGGTCATCAAAATGGAAGGGGATCGCCTGCCTGAGGCGACAATGGACCACATCAACATCCCCGACCCCCTCACCGACCGCTTCGAGGCGCTCGAGCGCGAGCTGCTCGAGCTGCGAAAGAAACTCGAAAGTCGAGAGAAAGAGTCGTAGCCGAACCGCATGGAGGGAGTGGAGGTCCGGTCGCCACCCAAGCCGCAATTAGTAATCCACACGTACCAAATAGAGTCCGTGTGCGGGGGCGGTGACGCCGGCTACGCGACGATCCTTGGCTTCCAGAATTTCCTTCACACTCTTGGGCGATCGCTTGCCCTGACCTACCTCGACTAACGTCCCCACAATTGCCCGCACCATCTGCTTGAGGAATCGGTCCGCTTGTGCTTCGATTCGGATCAGCGTCTGCTCTTGCTTGATCTCCAGCCGTCGGAGGTCGCAGACCGGATTCTCCTTGTCGGTCGGCGAGCCCTGGAAAGAGGAGAAGTCATGGCGACCCATGAACAGACTCGTCGCTTCCTGCATGGCGGCTAGGTCCAGTTGTCGTCGGATGTGCCAGGCTCGGTCGCGATCAAGTGCGGACCTTTCTACCTGGTTCAGAATTCGATATTTGTAAAGCTTCCCGCGAGCCGAGTAGCGGGCGTGGAAGTCATCGGCGACATGCAAGGCCGACCGCACGCTGATGTCCTTGGGTAACAGAGCGTTCAACGCCCGTACCCATGCCTCAACTGACAACGTCTTGTCCGTTCGGAAGCTCGCGACCTGCCCCAGGGCGTGGACACCCGCATCGGTGCGGCCAGCTCCAATCACCGGGATATAGGTTTGTGTGATGCGTTGGAGGGCAGCCTCGACGGCAGCCTGCACCGTCGGTTGGTCCGGCTGGCGCTGCCAGCCGGCGTAGGCTGTGCCGTCATACTCGATCGTCAGCTTGAAGGTGGCCATGGACGACGAGGTGCCGGTTGTCAGACAGCGAGTGGATTCAGAAAAAGGGCTGCCTGGCTATTCCGACAGCACTCTCTCCCTCTGCCGTGCGGAAGTCTGATGCGGATTGACGAAGGCTTTGATCCCCTGGAAGAGAGCTTCAGCGATGCGGGACAGAAAGGCATCGCTCTGCATCAGTTGCTCCTCGGAGGGATTGGAGATGAAGGCGATCTCAGCCAGGATACTCGGCATGGTGGTGAATCGGAGCACGTAAAACGGAGCGGTCTTGACCCCATGGTCCACCAGGTCGTAGCGGTTGTCTAGATAGGAAACCATGGCTTGCTTGGTGGTCCAGGCAAGGTCGAGCGAATCTTCGATTTTCTTGGTCGTGAGCAGGTCCGCCACCAAGTACTGCCAACCCACGCCGGTCTCGTCCAGGGGCGTGCCGTTTTCACGCGCAGCCACCTCCAGTGCGCGTCGGTCACTGGCCTCTCCGAAATGATAGACTTCCAACCCTTTCGTCGCTCGTTGCGGGTGAGAGTTGACGTGAATCGAGACAAAGAGATCGGCGTCCTTGCTGTTAGAGAACTTTGCGCGATCCTCCAGCTCCACGAACACATCCTTGTCTCGAGTCATCAGGACTCGCTTTCCGAGGTGCTGGGTAATCAGATCGCGCAGACGAAGCCCGACCTTCAGGGTGATGTCTTTCTCCTCAGTCCCGCGGCGACCGATGGCTCCTGCGTCCTTTCCGCCGTGACCGGGATCGATGACAATGGTCCTGACCTCTGCCCTGGCAAGCGGCGGAGTTGCTCTGGGTGTAATCACAGCTGCGGAAGGAGGCTGGTCAGCCGCGTGGCTCCCGTCGTCGTCCGTCCGGTTGATCAGATCCACAACCAGCCGGGCCGGACGGCTCAGCGGCTGGATCCGGTAATCACTAATGGTTTCCAGATTGAGGGACACCGTCACGGCACGTGGGTGGGACTGCGCAACGGTGATCTCATCCGGAAATCCCTTGCCGGTCAGCTTGGCCCGGGCAGCTTTCCCCAGCGTTGCGTTCTGCAGCTTGATCACGACCCGATCGGGGTTTTTCTTGCGGGACTGGGTAAAGGTGACGTTCCGCTGGAGGTCCAACACGACGCGGGTAAAGTCGGGATGGGCCTTGATACGGAGGTCGCGCACGACAGTGAGCCGCTTGGCCGGCAGCTTCCTTGCTGTACTCACCGGGTGAACTATGAGGGGGCTCTCGCTTTCCAGGTCCAGACGAGCGGTGGCGGGCGACGCGGCGGAGCCCGGTGACAGGTAGGCTGTGGGCGAGCCTAGCAAGACAACACTAAAACCGCAGACTGCGAGGTAGCTGGACAGTCTCATAGCGTTCGGGCCCTGTACGCATATCTTTTCTCAGATGTGACCCGGTTTGTCAATAGGTTAGGCCAACACTTACGAGGGGTTTTGCCCTACGTGAGAGGAACCCCTGGAAGCAATAGTCAGTATCCACTGTGGACATTCACTCACATTTGACAGTCCTTGTGACTGTGGACTAGGCTCCCAAGCAGCTATGGCTACGCACGTCATCGTTGATGGGTACAATCTGCTGGGGGCAAGGGGGCAGGTTGGTCCGGATTTAGAATTCGCGCGCGAGCAACTGCTGCGAGACCTCTCGGCCTATAGGCAACGGAAGGGCCATCCGATCACCGTGGTCTTCGACGGCTGGCAGCAGGCGATAGGCGCGGAGCGTCGAGAGCACCGGATGGGCGTCGAGGTGGTGTATTCCAAGCGTGGAGAACGAGCCGACCAGGTCATCCAGCGGCTGGCAGAAGAGTTCGGGCGCGCCTGCGCTGTTGTCTCTTCAGATCGGGAAGTGACGGATTTCGCGAACAGCCGTGGCGCCTTTGTGATGGGATCGTCGGAGTTTGAAGCCAGACTACGCGCGGCTCCTACAGGAGCCGCGCGGTTTATTCTCAAACAGACGGACGTGGAAGACAATCTGCTGAGACGCGGTCCGGAAAAGAAGGGTAACGCGAGAAGGCTTCCCAAGGCACTCCGCAAGCGCAACCGACAGCTCAGGGGATTTTGAACCCACTGGCCCATTGTGACTATGGGCCCTTTCCAAGCCAATCTGTCGAAAAACAGGCTCTTAGTCTGTTGCGCTAGTGTGCTCCGATTTCGCGCCCTCTGTCTCGGGAAGCCCTATGTTCGGGCCTTCTGGAATGCAACCGCGCCATCAAAAAGTACGAACACTGCAATCAGTATGAGCAGAGCGCCTGCTGTAAACCACCCGGTCGCCCCTAATTTCCACACATGTTCCGTGACTCCCGCCAGCAGACCGAGCAACCCACAAACAAAGCCGACTGCAGCGGCGATGCGGGCAATTGTAGTCCGTTTGTAACCCACTCCCATAGCGCACCTCCCTTGTTTATCCTACCGCACATTTATTTTGAACAGGCGGCAGGCGTTTTGTGACGTCATCTGACCAATCTCGTCCATGTTCATCGGCTCAGTCAAGCCCTTGAGTTCGGCAATCTTTTCGGCCACCAACTTCACATGGGCCGGCTCATTGCGCTTGCCACGGTGCGGGGCCGGTGTCAAATAGGGACAGTCAGTTTCCACCAGGATGCGATCCATCGCCACGGTTTTCACAATATCCCGCAGCATCGTCGCGTTCTGGAAGGTGACGACGCCCGAAAACGACAAATAAAATCCCATGTCCAGCGCATCCTTCGCCAGCCAGACATCTCCCGAGAAGCAGTGAAAGACCCCGCCCACCTCAGAGCCTTTCTCCTCTTTTAAAATCTTAATCGTGTCCTCCTGCGCCTCCCTCGTGTGAATCACGATGGGAAGGCCTAGCTCGCGTGCTAAACAGATCTGTTCCCGGAACCGGTCCCGCTGAAGTTTGGGCGGTGAATAGTTGTAATGGTAGTCCAGCCCGATTTCGCCGTACGCGACAACCTTGGGATGTTGGGCCAGGCGACGGAGGTCCTCGTACCAACTGTCGCCGATCTGCTTGACCTCGTGGGGATGCACTCCCACTGTGGCATAGATGAACGGATACCGATCAGCCAGTGAGACCGCCGCTTGGCTGGTAGCTAGATCGCAGCCGATCGTGATGAAGGTCTCGACGCCAGCTTCCCGCGCTCTCGCGATGACCGTATCACGGTCGCCGTCGAAACGGGCATCATCCAGATGCGTATGGGTATCGATTAACACAGGCTTCCTTCGGAAAAGACTGGCCATCTAGCGGAGCGTAGCATGCAGAAGTTCCGCTTGAGAAGCAAGAGCCAGAATATACAAATTTGGTTAGGTTAGAAGGATTGACAACGAAAAAAGGTTCTGCTACAAGCACGCCGCCTATGATCCCACGTTCTGCCTCCACCGTCGCTCGCCCGATTGCCTTTGCCATGGTCTCCCTGATCGTGGCGCTCATCCTTGTCACGCTGGCGCCCTTCGCCGCTGCGCTTGAAGTCCACCACGAACTCGCGGCTGCGGATCAGGACGGGCACCAGCACTCTGATTCAGACCTCTGCCAGTGGGTCCAGCACCATACCGCCAGCTCGATGCTGGTCTGTGCACCTGCGGTCGAGTCTCATGTCTCATCGGAACCGCATCAGTATCAACCTCCGCGTATCCTCCTGTCCGTCCGATTGATTCAAGTCGGTCCTTCTCGCGCACCGCCGCTTTCCTAATCACAGTCAGCGGTCATCCAGGCGTGCTCTTGGGCGCTGCTTATCCACTTCATGGAGACAGCCCACATGCACGTTCGATGTCCGATCCATCGTCCAACCTGCCTGCCCTGTTGTGTTCTGGCTTGTTGGTCTGTGAAAAGGCATTTATACATACACGTGCGTTGAGAGGATGTCATGACGAACTCATACCCACGCAGTCTCATTCGTCTGTTGCTTGGAACGATGTTCTTGCTGAGCGTTCTGTCTACCCAAGGGCTTCTGTCCGTACAAGCCCAGGAACCACAATCCTCGCTCGGGGCACATACCATCATCGGATCGGTTCAAAACCAGGACCTTCGGCGCGTTCCGCAGGCCATTGTAGAGGTCAAGGATCAGGAAGGCAAACTCGTCGCGGATGCCGTGACGAATGACGCGGGAGAATTCTCGGTGACGGTACCGGTCCAGGGCACCTATTCAGTCAGCGCCGTCCTCGAGACCTATCGGAGCGAGTATGTCGTGTTGAGGATCGGAACTGAGAAGCCTGCGCCGGTTAAGCTGACGCTCGCTCTGACACAGGAGATCGCACTCGAGGTCGTATCTCCGCTTCCGCCCATTCAGTACAAGGCTTCCAGCGAGACCTATTCGCTGAGCCGGAAGGAAATCGAGGAACTGCCGCGAGGCAATAACATCGAGCTGAATGATCTTCTGCAAACCATCCCGAGTGCCACATTTGGAGCGCTCAAACAGCTCCATATCCGTCAAGACCATGCGAACCAGCAGTTTCGGATTGACGGCGTACCGATTCCGGATACGGTTTCATCAGTCTTTTCCGACGTGATTACACCTCGGGCTTGGGAACGGGCAGATATCATCCTGGGCGGTATGGAAGCCCAGTACGGGAACAAGACCGCTGTGGTTGTAGATATCACCAGCAAGAGCGGGACGAAACCAGGGTTTGGCTCGGCGCAACTGTTCGGCGGTTCGAATCAGACCCTCAACCCTTCGTTCGAGTACGGCGGGACGATCGGGGCTAAATTCCGCTACTACATGCTCAACAGCTTTACCTCAACAGATCGGGGGATTGAGCCACCCACACTCGGCCATTCCATTTTTCATGGTCAGAGTGAGCGGAACCAGACCTATCTGCGAGGCGATTACCAACACGATAATCGGAACAACTTCACCTGGCTGTTCCTGAACTCGGTCGCCAAGTATCAGATTCCGACGACGCCGGGGCTGCAAGTTAACGCTGATGTGCTTGCGCTTCTGCAAGCACAAAACCCGGCGTTTACCCCTGTGGCCTCGCAGGCCATTGATGAAAACCAAACAGAGAATAATCAGTACGGACATATGGTCTGGCGGCATGATCTGAGTGCGAGTCAGTTCTTCAGCCTTGCCGGGTATTTTCGGCACACGCGGGCCACCTTCAAAACTGATCCATTCAATGTGCTGGCCTATACCCCTGAGACAGAGGAGCCCTTTTCGGCAGGCGACCAAGACCGCTCCGCATACTCTGGTGGTGTCCGTCTGGACTACACCTATGTTCCGAACAAAGAGCACCTGATCAAGACTGGCTTCCAGATAGATCGGACGCAGGCGATCAACAAGACTCGGTTGTCGGCGTTTGTCAGAGATCCGGGAACCGTGGATCCGGTTGGTCCCGTGTTGTCGCTCAATGCCGATAACCGCCTCATCGGCTGGCGCGAGGAATTTTGGCTCCAGGACCAGTGGACGCCGACCGATCAATGGACCTTCAACCTCGGTGTACGCTATGACCAGATTCAGTATTTCGCCTCCGAAGGGCAGGCCAGTCCCCGTATCGGCGTTACCTACAAGGCCAATCAGGCCAACGTGCTCCATGCGTTTTACGGAAGACTCTTTACCCCGCCGAACCTCGAAGCAATCTCGTTCGCTAAACTCAATACCCTCGGGACGACCGCAGAACCTGAAAACCTCACCAACAATCGGGTGAGAGCCGAGCGCTCCCACTACTTTGAGGTTGGGAGCTACCATGCCCTCAGCCAGAAGGTTACGTTAGAATTGACGGGGTACTATAAACTCAGTCGCTTTCTCTCAGACGCGGGTCAGTTCGGCACCACACCCTTGTTGAACTTTTTTGCGTTTGAACGAGGCTGGCAGCGCGGCATTGATGGCACCATGAAAGTGGCGTTGACGCACAATGTAAGCGGACGGGCCAACGTCGCGTGGGGACAGTGTAAAGGCTACGGACTGCAGTCCGGCCATTTCCTGCTCGAGCAGAAGGAGATCGACGATATTCACTCACAAGGCGGCGTGTTCTGCGACCACTCGCAGTTCATGACAAGTTCCGCTATCTTAAGCTATAAGTTCCTGGAGCGGACGACGGTGACGGGCCAAATGCTCTATGGCTCAGGGTTGCGCACGGCTGCCGACGAAGGCGCGAAAACGAACTCCACACATTCTCCCTCCTACACCACGTACAATCTGTCTATTGCTCACGTGTTCCCCTTGCGGGACAAGCAGAAGTTCGTGTTGGGGTTCGATGTGGTCAACCTGCTCGACCAGAAATACTTTATCAACCAGGGGGAGGGAAGCATCGGGCTTGGCGTCAACCACGCCGGCATGCCACGGTCGTTTTTCTTCCGCGGACAGTGGTTCTTCTAACAGGATGCTGAAAAAGGGTGAACGGGGCGGTTGGGCCGGCCTCCGTGCTCGCGCAGCGCGCACGATAGGAATGTGCCGGGTACCCGGTGCTCTTCATAAATGCAACGGGTGATGACGCGCGCAATTGAGCCCAGCCTAGCCACCCCGCATAGGATATGGTTGGGGCCTTGCTGGATTGCCATTTCGAGCATCCTTTGGTCTAATGTTTACTCTGCCTAGCACTCTGGTGAGGAGGCATGACGGCAGCAGGAGGGAATCCGTGCGGATGCTTCATAGGCTGGTTCGGCTGGTCGTGATGATCGTGTGGCTGTGGCCAGCCCACGGGGAGGCCGCTGAGGGCGATCGGGCGACTCATCGGTCGGATCACGATGAAGATGTGATTGTCCTGCCGCCGGTCCACGTGCACGGGCTGCCGCTCAACAAGGATCAACAGCTTGGGCCGGTGCCGACCTACACCCCGTGGCCCGTCGTTCCCCCGTCATTGGACGGCAAGGAGCTGGATGATTGGATGAAGGCCAGGTTTCTGGTCGCCAAAGATGCCCGGTTCGAAGTCGTGGTGCTGGAGCCGGCCAAGCATCGCGAGCTGACAATTGCCGGCCTGGCGGCGCTGAACCAGTGGAAGTTCGATCCCCAGATGCGGGGGGACGAACCGATTGATGGGGAACTGACTGTGCGAATTCACTTCCGGACGCAATAAACAATGGGCGATGGGCGATAGGCAATTGGCGATGGGAAACGAAAGGGATTATCAGGCCTATAGCCCATTGCCTATAGCCTATAGCCATTGACATTCATGAATTGGGATGTCGCCTTAGTTTACGCGATCAATGGCCTGGCAGGTCGGTCTCCGCTTGCTGATGGAGCCATGCTGGCGCTTGGTCATCCGAGCAGCCTGCTGGTGCCGGGTGTGCTGGTCTTTGGCTATTGGCTTTGGCTGAGGTGGCGCGAAGCGTTGATCGGCACGACTGTCCTGACCGTGCTGATTATTCTTGGTGACCAACTGGGCGCTCAGATCAAACAGGTCGTCAGCCGGGCCAGGCCTTGCCAGTTGCTGGAGGGAGTCCACCAATTGGTCGGCTGCGGCGGTGCCTTCAGCTTTCCCTCCAACCATGCGCTCAACACTGCTGCCGCCGCGGCCTTTGCCCAAGTGCTGTATCCGGTGACCGGATGGGTGACGTGGCCTTTAGTCGTCCTCGTCGGCTTTTCCCGGGTCTATGTGGGCGCGCATTACGTGAGCGATGTCCTGGGTGCGTGGGTGATTGGCGGGGTGCTCGGTGCAGGAGTCGCGCTGTTGCTGAAGCGATGGCGGGGTTTTCGACCGACCAGAGGCACTCAGAAGATTGAGGATCGGCTTAGCCAGCCGGAAACCCAGTGAGCTCAGCCAGTCTGGCTCTTAGCTCCTGCCTGGCTGTGGGAAGCGGCGAGTTGGCTTAAGTCGCAATGCATGACGTCGGGATGGCCACACTGCGTTTCCATCTGGATGGTCAAATGCTTAATCCCAAACTCGGAGGCGACCCGAGCCCGGATCGTTCTGAGCAGCTCGTTGGTAAGCTGTGAATCATCTCCGTCCACGGTCACGTGACAAGTCAGCATCACCAGCCTGGGTTCCACAGCCCAGATGTGCAAGTCGTGTACGTTCTTCACGCCCGGGATCTTCTCGATCGCGTCGACGACGTGCGCCGTTTTGATGCTGGGCGGCGCGGACTCCAGCAGCACTTCCAATGACTCCCTGAAAATCGGCCAGGCCCCCTTCACGATCACGCCAACGATCACAAGGCTCACGAGCGGGTCGAGGACGGACCAGCCTGTTAGCAGGATCGCCGCGCCGCTCGCGACCACGCCCAGTGACACCCAGGCGTCTCCCAGCATGTGCCAAAAGGCGCTCCGGATATTGAGGTCGTCACGGGCCCCTTGCTGAAGCAGGAGGGCGATGCCGAGGTTGCCTGCAAAGCTCAACAAGGCGATGATGATCACCCACACACCGGCGACCGGCACCGGCGTCAGGATCCGCCGAGCGGCCAGCACTCCGATCGCCGCGGCGGTGATCAGCAGCACAAAGGAATTGGTAAAGGCCGCGACGATGCCGGCCCGGTGATAGCCGAAAGTCCTGGCCTCGGTGGCCGGTCTGGCGGAAAGCATATGGGCGTACAGGGCGAGGAACAAGGAACCCTGGTCAATCAGGTTGTGGCCCGCATCGCTCATCAGCCCGATGCTGTTGGTCAGCAGGCCGCCCACGAATTCGGCCAGAATGATGACGGCGTTCAGCGCCAGCGCAATGTGCAGACGGTATTTGAGCTGGGCGTAGCTGGAGAGGGAGGCTTGCATAATCCCTAGTGTCGCACGGTTTCAGGATCAGAGCAAGGTTAAGGCTGCGTGTGGCAGGGGCCGACGCTTCCGCGCCTTTCGGAGCGGCCCGACTGAGCTTCTCCGTGCGGAACCCTTCCGGAATTCCCGCGGCCACGGTCGCGAGCGACCGTGGTGCCTTGGTCAGTTCCGGCTTTCCTTCCTTGCGAAGCTCAGTGGGCACGACGCGCTCCTCCGGCGAAGTCCGCTCTGGCCCCTTCCACGCGCAGAAGGTGTGGAGAATGAATTCGACAGGGAGGGGCTAGGAGGCTGGTACAAACTCCAGGAAATACTGACGCGGCAGGAAGGTGTGCTCACGAAGCAGCTTGTAGCCGGCTTGGGTCATCTCCGTTACCACCGTGTCACGCGGGACGAGATGATGCTTGGGAAAGCCAAGGGGCCCGGATCGGTCGTCATGATAAAAGTCAACGATCGCCACCCGACCGCCTGGTTTCAGAGCTGATTTGACGTTTGAGAAGTAGGTGGCTCGGTTCTCCAAGTGATGGTAGGTGTTGCAGACGAAGATCAAGTCCACGGAGTCTGCCGGCAGCTTCGGACTGTCCGACCGAGCCAGAATGAACTCGGCAGTAAAGGGGATGTGCAGGTGCACGAGACTTTCTTTGGTATAGGTGAGCATCTCCTGTTCGACGTCAATGGCGTACACCATTCCGCTTTCCGTGACGGCTTCCACAAACCGTCTGGTGAAATAGCCGGAGCCGGAACCCAGGTCTGCCACCGCCATGCCAGGTTTCAACCCGAGCGCTTCCACCACCTGTGCAGGTTTCTGGTACTGATCCCGTTCAGGGCGATCGAGCTGCTCGAGATACTCCTTGATGTCCGCCGGGCGGCGCTGGTCTTGCCCATGCTGGGCGAGTGTGACTGCACTGGTCATCACCCCGCAGAGCAGAAGGGCCGCAATGGTCCGTCTCGTCATGGTGAAAAAGGTTGCATCGCCCTTCACACGATCACTCCTCTCTGTTGGCTCAGCCTCTGCGTTACGCCATCAGCACGGCTCGGTAGCGGATCCGATTTTCCCGGAGTCTCCGAATGGCGAGGTTCGCTTCAGCCAAGGGGAAGGTCTCCACGACCGGCGCGATGTTGAACCGGTCTGCAAGCTCGAGCGTCTCTTGAATCATGGCCCGTCCGGCGATCGGGCTGGCCATGACGCGGCGCCGCTTCAGGAGCAGGCTGTCCAGGGAGAACGTCAGAGGTCCCCTGGGCACCCCCACAAAGGTCAAGGTGCCGTCGACATCCAGGAGCTCCAGGTAGGCATCCCACGGCAGATGAGCCGGCACGGTGCTGAGGAGAAGGTCCAGTGGACGATCCGGAATCGTGGAAGGCTGCCCTTCTTTGATGAGAATCGCCGCCACAGCGCCAAGCCGTGATGCAGCAAAGGCCTTATCCTCGCTGGCCGTGAAGACCGTCACGCGATTGCCTAATTTCGCGGCAAACTGGACCGCAAGGTGCCCAAGGCCGCCCAATCCGATGACGCCGATCTCTTGGCCTGTGGTCATGCCGGCGTAACGCAAGGCCGCATAGACGGTGATCCCGCCGCAGAGCAGCGGACCTGCCACGTTGCTTGGAATCCTGCCAGGAAGCGGAAAGCAGAATCGGCTGTCCACCACCACATGGTCGGCGAACCCTCCGTAGCCGTCAACGATGAGGCCGCTGGCGTCCTTGCAGAGGTTCTCGCTTCCGCGCAGGCAGTCCCGGCACTGGAGGCAAGCCGCCCGTTGCCATCCGACTCCGACCCGATCCCCGAGTTTGAGATGAGTAGCCTGCTCGCCCCGTTCAAGGACCTTCCCCACCACTTCGTGTCCGGGAACCAGAGGGTACCGGGACATGGTCCAGTCATTGTCAATCATGTGAATGTCGCTGTAGCACAGGCCGCAAGCCATGACTTTCAAGAGACAATCAAACGGGCCAGACTGGGGACTGTCATAGCTCCAGGGAGCCAGCTCCGCGCCCTGCTTAAGGGCGGCCATTGCTTGAATCTTCATGTCCCCATTAGTCTGATGGAACCTTCGACTCGATCAGTTGATCGGGAGTGAATCGGCACTCCTGAAAGAGTTATGGCTTCTTGCGAGGCTTGAGTTGTTCTGGGAGGACCGGGTAGTGGGCCTGGCCCATGCCGAAATTCGCTCCGGCTCCGTCCGCCGCCACGACGCGGAGCGTGATGCCATTGGGCGCTTCCGCCGGTGTCGGGACGAAGAATGGCGCTTCGAAACTGCTCTTGGAGCCGGAGTAGAACAGCTGCAGTCGCTCGACCACGCGATCCCCGATCAACACCTCCCCGAAGATAGTGATCTTTCGCGAATCCCAATCGCCGTGGGGCCTGACCAAGGCTCCGGACAGGGTGCGGACCGAGGCTTTCAGCGTCACGTCATCCTTCGCGATCAGCGACTCTCCAGCCGGGGGATGTTCAATCAGAACGATGTAACCGTTCAGGTCCAGTACGATGCCGTCTCTCGTGAGGTCGCGCCCGGGGATGAGCAGTACCGTTTTGCTGGCTCGCTGCATCGCGGCCGGGTACGCCAGCGGACCTTGAGCGGAGATTTCAACCAGGGTCGGCCGATCGAGGTGGAGCGTCGTCCGGAACGAACCGGACGGACGAGTGGAGTAATGTGGTTCCTCCATCAGCCGAGGAGTGTGCATGATCTGGTTCTGGTCCCCCGCTTCACCCTGCTGGTGGCCGGAGGCGAGCAAACGGCCGGTTGCCACGTCGGTGATGGTCACGCGGGCACCGCCGACCTCATCACCCAACACCATGGCGCCATGCGCCACGACACGGACCATCACCTCTGTGGCGACTGGTTCGCCGTCAAGAGCAGGGATCGAATTGGCTGGATCGGCAGCTTGTGCGAGGCTTGTAAAGAACCCCATGATGATGCTCACCAGGGCCAGCCAACCAGATAGGTTGAGGTTAAGGTTAAGCGAACTTTTGTTCCACATCCTCTCTCCCTTTTACCTACGGGGTGACGGATTTGCCCCTCACTGCACTGTGCACCACTTTCTTTTTTAGGTGGGGGGTAGCCAGACCGTCCTTCACTGCGCGCGTCCGATCTAACCTCGATCGTTACCTGCTGGAGGGGCGGCTGGGTTGACCCCACTGCGGCCGTCGAGCGAGCACTTCCGATGTGCGCGCTCCGGGAGCATAGGGCCAGCCCAGCCGCCCCTCCAGTCCTCCTCATTTCACCTTTGTGCCGGGTGGCACGTCGCGCTGCAGGATCAGCACTTCCAGCACGTCTGCATCCCCCGCCGCCAGAACCATGCCCTGCGACTCGACACCCATGAGCTTGGCCGGTTTGAGGTTCGCCACGATCACGACGGTGCGGCCGATCAGCTCCTCGGGCGTGTATTTCTTGCCGATGCCGGCCACGACCTGGCGCTGTTCGCCACCGAGGTCCACTTGGAGCTTAATGAGCTTCTCGGATCGTGGCACCCGCTCGGCACTCAGGACTTTCGCGGCCTTGAGCTGGACTTTCCGGAAGTCCTCGATGGTGATCTGCTGTGCGAGGCTCGCAGTCGGGGAGGCCGCGGCTGCACTTGAAGGGTGCGGGGTCGAACTGTGCTGCTGGTCCTGCGTCACGTATGTGTCTCCTTCCATCTTGTTCGTGGTCTCGATTCGGGGAAAGAGGGGGCGGTCTTTCGCGATCGCTGTGCCAGGCAGCAGACCGCCCCAGTTGACCTCCGAGGCAAGTAACGGCTTCGAGAAGTTCAACATGAGCCCAAGTTGCCGTTTCATTTCCTCGGATGCCTGCGGCATGAAGGGATAGAGCGTAAGGCTTAAAAATCTTAGCGTCTCTGCTGCGTTGTAAAGCACGGTATGAAGCCGTGGCTTGTCTTCAGGCTTCTTGGCCAGCGTCCACGGCGCGGTTTTATCAATGTACTGGTTACCGAGTTGGACAAGTCCCCAGATGGCTTCCAGAGCTCGGTTAAACTCAAGCTTGTCAGGAAGCAGGTGAATTCCTAGTTCCGCATGGGGAAGAAACTCAGCAGTTTTTTTGATTTTCCCCTCCAATTCGGTGTCGGCTGAAGCAACGGGTTCGGGGATTATCCCGTTAGAGAAGCGCTCAATCAGGGTCAGGGTCCGGTTGAGCAGGTTGCCCAGTCCGTTTGCCAGGTCGCTGTTGACGCGGCCGATCAGGGCCTCTCGGGAAAAGTCGCCATCATGGCCGAAGGGCACCTCCCGCAGGAGAAAATACCGGAACGCGTCCGCGCCGAACTCATCGATGATGGTGTTCGGATCCACCACGTTTCCACGGCTCTTGGACATTTTTTCGCCGTTTACGGTCCACCAGCCGTGAGCAAAAATTGTGCTTGGGAGCGGGAGCTCCAGGGCCATGAGAATCGTGGACCAATAGATGGCATGAGTGGTAAGGATGTCTTTGCCCACGAGGTGTAGAGTGGCCGGCCAGTATTTTTTAAAAGGATTATCGCCTGGGGGTTTTTTAGGCGCGAGATAATCCAGTGCTGAGATGTAATTCACTAAGGCGTCGAACCAAACGTAGGCGACATAGTTGGGATCAAACGGCAGCTCGATGCCCCAGGACAGGCGCGATTTGGGACGGGAAATTGAGAGATCGTTTAAAGATTTATCCAGAAACCCTACAACCTCATTGCGTCTGGTCCATGGGGCAATGAATAGAGGGGGTTTTGCTCGGCTGTCCTTTGTTATGTACTCCTGCAGTTTCTTTCCGTACGCGCTCATCTTAAAAAAGTAGTTGCTCTCGCTCAGCCGTTCGACCGGCCGCTTGCAGTCTGGACAGAGGCCGCCTTCGACGTCCTTCTCGGTCCAAAAGCGCTCATCGAAGGTGCAGTACCAGCCGGTGTAGTCGGCCTTGTAAATTAGTTTCTTATCGAACAGGTATTGGAGCCATTTCTGCACGATGCTTTTATGCTTGGCTTGGGACGTCCGAATAAAGGCGTCGTTTGAAATATTCAATCGTTTCCAGAGGTTCTGGAATCTCGGCGCCATGCCATCGCAATACACCTGCTCCTCAATACCGGCCTTAGCGGCGGCCTGCTGAACCTTCTGGCCGTGTTCATCCAAGCCGGTCAGGAAGAAAACATCGTACCCTCGGAGCCGGTAGTATCTGGCCAGCACGTCGGCCGCAATGGTCGTGTACGCATGCCCGATATGCGGGACATCGTTGACGTAGTAGATCGGGGTCGTGATGTAAAACGCTCTGCTCATCGGCAATCGGATAAAAGATAACAGGTCGCTGGCACGGAAAGCTAGGTGGAATGGGGTTGGGCTGTGACGGAAAGAGCGTCTCGCAGGCACAACAGGACCGTCTCCAGCGCGATCTGGAGGTTCAGGTTTCGCGTCGCGCTCCGCTGCATCGCTTCGATGTCGTCCAGCAGGTCCAACAGCACATCGAGCGGCATGCCTCGGGCTGTTTTCTTCAGCGCAGGAAGCCGGTCCAGGTTCAGCAGGCTGTCTGGGTCGGCGCCAATGCGGACCAGGACCAGGTCCCGGACCCACTGTACGATCCACTCCAGGGCTTCGGGCGCGCGGTCCGCTCTGGCAAGGGCCTCGGCCGCGGTCAGCAGCGTGGTGACTGACTCAAGAGACCGGGCTGAGGCGAGGGTGCAGAACTCCTCCTGTTGCGCGCGGGTCGCTCCAAGGTCGGTCTGGAGTGCCTGGCCGATTCGGGCTTGAGTCACGACCGCCAAAAAACGGGCGTCGTCTGGTGGAATTTCCCGTTTGAGAATCAGTGCAGCCTCCACCTGGGTTCTGGCTGGGGCAGCGAAGCGCAGACCCTGGCACCGGGACCTGACCGTAGCCGGTAACGCAAGGGGTCTGCTGGTCACGAGGAGCAACAGGCTATGGGCCGGTGGCTCTTCGAGGGTCTTGAGCAGTGCGTTGGCCGCTCCCAAGGTCAGCCGGTCCGCCTCATCAATGATGCAGACCTTTCGACGGCCGACCAGGGGTCTGTAGATGATCTGAGACTCGAGTTCCCGGATCTGCTCGATTTTGCTCTGGGGATTGGCCTGTTCCTGGTCCGGTTCGATCAGCAGGAAGTCCGGGTGGATGCGGGCTTCAATCTGATGGCAGGATCGACAGGTTCCACAGGCGTCGGGACCGTCTGGACCGTAGTCGGTGTCGCAGTTGATCGCTTGCGCGAGTCGGATCGCCGTCAGCCGCTTGCCGATGCCATTCTCGCCGTAGAATAGATACGCGTGCGCCACGCGATCGTGGAGCATCGCGGCTCGTAAGATGGCTTTGGGCCGTTCGTGTCCGATGAGATCGCGGAAAGGCATGTTACGCAATGTCGAACGTCATCACGTCATAAAGTCGAACGTCAAGAAATCTTCTCCGACTTTATGACTTTCGAACTTTTGACTTTCGACGGGTTTGAAGAAATCGTCTAACAATGGACACGACCTCCCCAGCGACGGTTTCAGGGTCGGGGCTTCCATCAATCACTCTGATCCGGCGTGGATATCGGGCTGCCAATTCCAGGAACCCCTGGCGGACTCGTACATGGAAACGTCGTGACTCGCGATCCAGCCTGTTCTGCTCCATCTCATGTCGCTGCCGCCGTGAGAGGCCAAGAGGCACGGGGACATCGAAGAGCAGGGTCAGGTCCGGAGTCAGCCCACCGGTTGCGAATCGGTTCAGGTTGCGAAGCAGTTGAACGTCCAGCCCGCGGGCGTAGCCTTGGTAGGCGAGGGTGGAGTCCGAAAAGCGGTCACACAGCACCACCGCTCCTTCATTGAGGGCCGGCTGGATGACATGGGCTAGATGTTGGCTGCGGCAGGCCAGGATCAGGAAGGCCTCGCACTCCGGCGCGATCGGTTCGGCCGTGGGGCTTAGAAGGAGTTCCCGTATCCGCTCGGCGAAGGGAGTTCCCCCCGGTTCTCTGGTCTCCACCACGCGGTGACCGTCCTCACGAAGAAGCTTCGCCAACCTGACAAGTTGGGTCGTTTTGCCGCTTCCTTCGATCCCTTCGAAGGTGATCAGGACGCCTTTTCTCCCCCTCCGTTTCCTCCTCATTTTTACCCCTTGGCCTACCTGAAAGCGTGGTGGCGATAGTAGTCCAAGTCTTTGAAAATAGCAATAAAAGGCTTGCGGCACCCTCGTAAAGCTTGTATCATGACCAATTGAGGAGCACCCCCGGTGAAAACCCTCAGAGCCTCGCTAAAACGGTATTTTCTCACAGGTTTACTGGTCGTTACCCCGATCTGGGGCACGGTGCTCATCCTCAAGACGCTCTTTGTCACAGTGGACGGTATCTTGGGGGACATGTTGGCGAAGGTCGTAACCCCAGGCTATTACGTACCAGGGCTCGGCATCCTGACCTTAGTCCTGCTGATTTTCACCACCGGCCTCCTGGCCGCCAACTTCATCGGTGGACAGATCGTGAGACTCTGGGAAGAATTTCTCCACCGGGTCCCGGTTGTCCGCGGTATCTACTCGACGCTGAAGTCCATGATGGACATCCTGTCCTTTACGGAGCGGGAGAAATACAACCGCGTAGTGCTCATCCAGTTTCCCAAGAACGGACACTATTGCTTTGCGTTTGTGACCGGTGTGACCTGTGGAGAGATCCAGGATATCTCGGCTGGTCCGCTCGTGAACGTCTATGTGCCGACCTCGCCGAACCCCACGTCTGGGTATTTTTTGTTGGTTCCCGAAAAAGAAGTGGTGCCGCTGGACATGAGTGTGGAAGAGGCGATGAAGTTGATCGTCTCCGGTGGCTT
Organism: Nitrospiraceae bacterium; assembly: GCA_050731155.1. GTDB lineage: Bacteria > Nitrospirota > Nitrospiria > Nitrospirales > Nitrospiraceae > NS-7. Next base: position 25,540 of record JBOHOI010000009.1, read on the forward strand.
GTACTCGCCAGCCCAGCCGATGAAATCCGTCGTCAGCACTGAGTCAGCGAAGGCGAAAGCCCCGGCGCCGGATCTGGAGGTTCCGATTGCATGACGTCGGAATTTCTTGATTGCATGATTGTCGATTTGTTGATTTTTGGCTCGAAATGAATCAATCACCCAATCAGCCAATCAACCAATCTCCTATCAAGGGCCTGGGGGCGATCGTCATGGCGGCCGGCTTGGGCAAGCGGATGCGCTCCAAGCTGGTCAAAGTGCTCCATCCGGTCGCCGACCGCCCAATGGTCCTGTATGGCGTCGAATTGGCGGAACGGCTTGCCAGCGAAGGGGTGGCGGTGGTCGTAGGACACCAGGGAGACCAGGTGAAGGCCCTGATCGAGGCTCGTGGCGCGTCAGCCGCTGGAACTTCCCGCACCTTCGTCGTCGAGCAGAAAGAGCAACTTGGGACAGGCCATGCGGTGATGCAGGCCCGAACAGTTTTTGCCCGAGAATGTGGCGGGCCTGCTGAGCGGTATGTGATTCTCAACGGGGACACGCCGTTGCTGAAGGAATCGACCGTTCGGAATCTCGTCAGGCTGCATGAAACTGAAGGGGCGACCGTGACCTTGCTGACTGCTGTCCTGGAAGATCCGACCGGATACGGACGTGTCGTGCGTAAGCAGGCTGGTGGGCGAGGCGGACGGCAGGGTGGGATGGTGCTCCGAATCGTGGAGAACTGTGACGCGACCGACACCGAGTCTCGCATCCAGGAAATCAATGTCGGAACCTACGTGGTGGATGGCCCGTTCCTGTTCGAGGCGCTGGAGAGGCTCAAGCCGCAGAACGCCCAGAAGGAATATTACTTGACCGATATTGTGGCGCTGGCCGTGAAGCGAGGGTTCCGAGTTGCGGCGATGGCGACCCGGGAGGCGGAGGAAGGGTTGGGCATTAATACCCGCGAACAGCTTGCGACCGCGGAGCGGGTTGTGCGGCAGCAACTCTGTGCCCGCTGGATGCAGGCGGGGGTGACCCTACAGGACCCCGCCACGACCTGGATCGACGCGGACGTGAAGATCGGGCAGGATACGGTCCTGCATCCGCATGTGACGCTTGAAGGACAGACAATCATCGGTGAGGGCTGCGTGATCCGGTCGCATACTCGAATCAGCGACAGCAGACTTGGTCATCGTGTGGCGGTCCACGACTGTTGTGTGATTCGGGACGCTCGTCTGGA
>JBOHOI010000010.1:0-25307 GCA_050731155.1 Nitrospiraceae bacterium
CTTCTTGCGTGGGTCATACCGGTAGAGGGTGGGATACAGTGCTTTGCGTGCTTTCCAGAGTTGGTCGCGCTGTTCCTGGTCGAAGGCTACGACGGGATCTGACGAGAGCCGATACCGGTGGCACAGTGCGGTCAGGCGCGTCGCCTGTTCACGCAGGCTGTCAGGCCCGCCGTCTTGATCGAACTCGGCCAGCAGCGTCGCGGCCGTGTCAGCTGGGATTCCGTGGCGATCGCGCCCGATCAGGTTAAGCGTATTGGCATCCATCACCTCCAGCGCGCTTGGCGAGAGCGCTAGGAGCTGAGGCACCGCGTCGCCCACGTCCTCCAGAGACTGAAAATGGATGAGGGCTGTCGCGCTGGCCTTCGGCCGGTCCACCAAACGCAGCGTCGCTTCGCTGATCACCCCGAGGGTGCCTTCGCTTCCGACGAAGAGCTTCGGAAGATCGAATACCGCCTGGTCCAACCCGTCCACCAGGCCGAACAGGTTGTACCCACAACTGTTTTTGCTGACGGTCGGTCGTTTAGCGCGGATCAGTTCAGCCTGCTGGCGAACCAGCTCTAACACCGTCTGGAGCGGCGGATGGGTCGCCAGCACGTCGTTCAGCGCTGGATCGCCGAGGACATAAGGGCGGGCCTCCAGCCAGTCGCCGGATGACATGCAGACTCTCAGTGCCTGCACATTGTCTTTGACCGACCCATACCGAAGCGTGTGAGGGCCAGACGAATTATTCGCCAGCATGCCGCCCAGCTTGCACATGTCGCCGCTGGAGGGGTCCGGACCGAACAAGAGACCATGACAAGCCAACCGCTTGTTCAGCTCGGCAAACACGATCCCTGGTTGCACCCGGACCCACCGTTCGTCCCGATTCAGTTCCAGGATACGGTTGAGACGGGAAATGTCCAGGATGATCCCTGAGCCGATTGCTGAGCCGGTCAGGTTGGTGCCGGCTGCTCGTGGCGTCAGGGGAACCCCCGACCGCATTGCATAGGTCACCGCAGTTTGGATATCGGCTTCCGACTCCGCCAGCACCACTGCCTGGGGAACGATCTTATAGATGCTGGCGTCCACCGCGTAGGCGGTCAGGGTGGGAACATCATCCAGCACCTTCTCCGACCCAAGTACACGTCGCAAGTCTGCGGCGACCGCACGTCTCTTCTCCGGCAGGACAAGTTGCATGTGCGTACTTTACTTTGAATGTGGGCAAGCCCATTGTAGACGCAGATCGCACAAGAGGACAAGATGGGCACTTGTCCGAGGACGCCAGGAACACGAAGGGATTGATGGTTGTTGCGCTTCCTACGATCCGCTAAGATTTGGGTACCATCACAGTGGGCTAGCGGGTATTGAGGATGATACGACTGCCAAAACTGTACGTCGCGAGGTTGCTCCCGGAGCCGGTGATGACCGTGATCCGAGAGCGGTTCTGTTTGACCGCCGCACCGCAGGTCAGTGCCCCGAGCGGGACCGCCTTACGTGACGGCCTTCGGGAGGCCCAAGCTGCGATCTGTACCCTCACGGAAGGGATTGACAGGGACGTGCTGAGGGCTGCCCCACACCTCCGAGTCATTGCCAACTACGCGGTGGGATACAACAACATTGCCGTGGACGAAGCCAAGGCCAGGGCCGTCGTCGTGACCAATACGCCGGACGTCCTCACCGAGACGACGGCGGATCTGACCTGGGCCTTGTTGTTGGCGACCGCCCGTCGGGTGCTGGAAGGAGATTACCTGGTCCGGTCCGGTACCTGGACTGGGTGGGAGCCGACCCAGTTGCTCGGGACGGACGTGTATGGGAAGACGCTGGGGATCATCGGGATGGGCCGCATCGGCAGGGCCGTTGCCAGGCGGGCTTTGGGATTCGACATGTCAGTCCTGTATTACAACCGCACGAGACTCGATCTCTCAACTCTGAATGACCAGTGGCGGCAGATGTCGTTGCAAGAAGTGCTGGCAGGATCGGATTTCGTCAGCCTCCACCTGCCGCTGACTGCCGAGACCCATCATCTCATCAGCGATGCGGAGCTTCGGCTCATGCGGCCGACTGCCTATCTGATTAACACGGCCCGCGGGGCAGTGGTGGACGAAGCGGCGCTAGTGGCTGCGGTCCAAGAAGGCCAGCTGGCCGGCGCAGGGCTGGATGTATATGAACAGGAGCCCGCTCTTCATCCCGGGCTCAAAGGGCTTCCGCAGGTCGTCACGTTGCCGCATCTAGGCTCGGCGACGCTGCACACGCGGATCCAGATGGGCATGATCTGCGTTCAGAACATTCTGGCCGTGCTGGAGGACCGTCCGGCTCCGAACCGGGTGGCCTAAGCCGTCTTTGCCCAGTCAGCCCAGCTCCAAACGAATGAGTGTCAGTGATGTGAGTTACAGGGCGAGTTTCAGGTCTTTGGCGACCTCGTGGATCAGCTCCGCTTCAATCCGCTCTTGCTTTCGTAAATACCCTTCGAGCAGGGCATTGTCGCACAATGTGTTGATCAGGCGGGGGATGCCGTGTGAGTAGTGGGAGATGACCGGGAATGTGGCTGGCTTGAACAGCGAATCCTTGGAGCCGGCGACACGCAAGCGGTGGTTGACGTAGGCCTCGGTGCCTGCCGAGTCCAGCGGAGTGAGCTGGTACCGCATCGCCACTCGTTGATGGAGTGGCGGGTCAAGGGCCAGGGCATGGTCGAGCTCTGTGAGGCCGAACAGGACGAACGTCACCGCCTTCCGACCGTTAATCTCAATGTTCAGCAAGCCCCGGAAGTCTTCCATCAGTTCTCGACTGCGAAGCATCTGGGCTTCATCAATGATCACCACCGTCTTTTTCCCTGATTCGTGGACTTCCTCGAGCCGCTTGGCAAGCTGAATGAGCAAGTCCGTCTTGTTTTCCGCCGGGGTGGGAATCTCCATCTGCAACGCCATCTTCCTGAGCATCCACTCGGACGTGACGGCGGCATGGACCACCACCAGCATCGCCGCTTCGTATTCCCCGGTCTCAAGCTCTTCCAGCAGCCTCGTCGCCAGCGTGGTCTTGCCGGTCCCGATATCTCCGACCACCACGGCCAACCCGTTCATGTTCTCGGTCGCGAATTTCAGCCGAGCTAAGGCCTCGGCATGCTGCGGGGCTTTATAGAAGAATCGGCTGTCAACTGTGGCTGAGAAGGGATTTTCTTTCAGCCGAAAGAATTCGAGGAGGCTCATGGGAGACTAGAGGTACGAGATCCGACGCTTCTTACGATCCGGTTGATCCCCGGCGGCCTTTGGTTTGCCGGACGCTGCAGTCACCGGATCGCTACTGCGCTGTCGTGGGTTGGTCGATGACGGCCGCTCGAACTGGCCGTTGCTCTTCATCCATTCGATCCGCTGCGGCACATCCTGGAACGTCGGAATCGTCTCCAGAATCCGGAGCGCGCTGTCAAAGCGGCCTTCGGCTTCATAGAGTATGCCGAGTTCGTATCGAACCGACACGGCCTTCTCCCCTTTACAGTGTGGATCCGCCAGCGCCTGTTCGAGGTACGAGATGGCGGCTCGATTCGTGCCCTGTTCCTTCAAACAGGCGGCCAGCATAATAGAGGCGTCAAGAGCACACTCAGTCCCCTTGGCCGCAAGGTTGAGCTCCTCAACGGCCTCCTCCAGGAGGCCCATGTCCTTATAGGCAACGCCCAGGGTATAGTGAGTCTCATAGCCCTGTTCGCTCGGCTTCTCTTGTTCGTCAGGTTCCAGAGCAGTCTCCGCAGTGGAGGTGGAAGCTCCTTCCTGTTTTTTCGGCGCTTCGGTCACGGAAGGCTCGTGGGCAGATTGCGGTGGCACGATCTCGGTGGGCTGGCTTGGGTGCTCTAGATGCTGACGGGCTGTGGCTTCTTGTGGTGACTGAGTCGGCTGGGTGGACTCAAACACGGAGGTAAATCGGCTCACCAGGGGGCTCGTGGGGGCGAGCATGTTGATCTTGGCGTACAGCTCCGCCGGAAGGGTCGGCATGCCAGGCTCTGGATGCTCCAGGAGCACCTCGAGAGCCTTCCCATACTGGATCGCTGCAGCCTCTCCGTCTCCCTTCTTTTCGTACATGTCGCCCCGTAATTCGAGCAGCGCCACGCAGGCCGGATCAACATTGAGGTATTCGCCAATCAACGACTCGGCGAGATCGTAATCCTGGGCTCGCATGGCGGCTCCCCCCAAAAACCGGTATTCATTCAGAGCCACGGCAAGGTCCCCGCGTTTCAGATGAAGTTTGGCGAGGAGTTGACACACCTCGGGGTTTCCGGGCTCTTGGCTCAACAGTTGCGACAGAATCGCTTCCGCCCCCGCATACTGGCCCTCGTTCATTCGCCGGAGCGCTTCGCCGAGCAGGTTCGGCGAGTCCTGCCCTTTCGTCGCGGCTGACCCTCTTGCAGAGTCAGACGGCGCGGGCCGTTGGCTGTCGGGGGGAGCCTCACTCAGCATGCGGATGAACTGTTCTGCTTCAGGGTTTCCGGGATCGATTCGCAACACAGCCAGATAGGCGTCACGCGCCTCATCCCGGCGCTGCTGCGCAGAACGTTCACGGCCAAGCTGGAGATAGACCTGGATCGCTTCATCGTGCAAATTCTGTTGGAGGCACAACTCAGCCACCCGTTGCCGCGCATCGAAGTTGGTCGGATCCTGGTTGGCGATGGTTCGATAGACTTCCAGTGCTTCTCGAGCCTTGCCTTCTCTGAGGTAGAACTTGCCGAGGGTCAGATAGTCCGTGACCGCGCTGCTCAGAAGGCCCCGCTCCGCGTTGAGATCGCCCAGATGGCGGTAGACCTCGTACCGTTTCGGATCAACTTTGAGGATTTTCTTGTAGGCGGCGATGGCCTTCACCGGGGCCCCTTCAGCGCGGAACGCGGAAGCGGCCTGGAGATAGGCCGCGATCGCTTCGCTTGAGGCATTGCGCTTCAGGTGGAGATCGCCGATGGTGTTGTAAATGCTCCCGTCGGTGGGTGATTCCGCGGTCAGCTTCTTCCATTCGGCGATCGCCGCATCGAATTGTCCCCGCGAGGCGAAGAGCTGGGCATTCTGCAGGACGGTGCTTCGATCCACTCCCAATTGGTAGCCTCCAAACTAGGTAAAACCTAACAGTTTCAAGTAGTTTTGTCAAGGAAGCTGGTCGAAACAACGAGAAGAGCACTGAGGTGTTTGAGCTGAGTTGGAGATGGGAAATTCTGTCGATAACGAAAAGGGCCCGCTGTCATGTGACAGCAGGCCCTTTGTGTGAAAATGAGCCTGCTCTGGCTGAGCTGCTGGCCAGGGCGCAGGCGATGACCCCTCCTAGGTTTTCATGACGTTAGCCGCCTGTGGACCCTTGGCTCCTTGAACGATATCAAACTCTACGTTCTCCCCTTCTTTGAGAGTTTTGAACCCGTCACCCTGGAGAGCAGAGTAGTGAACGAAGACATCTTCGCCGCTCTCAAGTCGAATAAATCCAAACCCTTTCCGGTCGTTAAACCACTTCACAGTACCCTTGCTTCTCACACATGCCTCCTTTCCTGAACAGCCATTCGACCGAGTGTCCGGGCCGTCGGACCATTGAGTGAACAGAACCGAGCCGAAAAAATACCGCAGGGGGAGATACCCCTGCGGTACGCGAACGGGAAAGAGAACCCATCTTCATAGGAAGTCATGGAAAAATTCGGAGAGGCATGTAACATAGGGTTCTTTGACTTGTCAAGAAATTCTTTTGGCTTCGAACCGTCCTCAGGCTGCCTGGCTCCGTCGCTCCGCTGAATGTCGGGCCCGGCTTGGTTTACAAGTACTAGAATGTCCGTTATAGTGTAGAGGCTCGCTCTGAACGTACCATTGAGGAACTGTTGCGAAGAATCCTGGACCGCTACATCTTCACGGAACTCCTTCCTCCCTTCTTGATTAGCCTCGGGGCGCTCTGTTTTATCCTTCTGACCAAAGAGTTACTTCGGTTGGTCGAGCTCCTTGTCTTGAAAGGGGTTGGGTTTGCAGCGGTCGTCAAGGTGTTTCTGCACCTGCTGCCGTCCTTTTTGGTCTTAACCCTGCCCATTGCTGGCATTATCGCCTCGATCACCGCCTTCAGCCGCCTCTCCTATGACAAAGAACTACTCGCGATGAGGGCGGCAGGCCTCAGTCTGCTCCGTCTGTCGAGACCCGTGTTTGTGTTTTCCTGTCTTGTCTGTGGCCTGACGTTGGTGCTGACCCAGTGGGGTCAGCCGTGGACCGGTCTCAACCTGAAAAAGCTGGCGCTCAGTCTCCTACGGGACCAATTGACTCTGGCGCTCGACAAGGGCGTGTTCAACGAGCCGGTCCCCAAGATGGTGATGTATGTCTCGGACGGCCAAGGCGGAAGGCCCGCCAGGGGCATTTTTATTTCTGACGAGCGGAACCCTGGTTCGGCCCGCATAATCGTCGCCAGCGACTATGCGATGCTGAATGACCCTGGCAGAAACCAAGTGGGACTTCGCCTGCTCAACGGGGCGATTCACAGTCAACCCCATGAGATTGATCAATACCAGCAAGTGTCCTTCTCCACCTATGATTTGAAGCTGAGCCTTGATCAGAGTGTCTATGCCTCAGTTGAGCAGCGCCCCTCGCGCGAAGCGGTGATCGAAGCCCTCAACAAATCCAATTGGCGGGACGCAGCTTCCCTTCGACGATTGATGGAATACTACAAGGATCTGGCGTTTCCCACCGCGGCGCTGGTGTTTGGCATGTTGGGGGTGCCGGCAGGTATTGTGTCTAAGCGGTCTGGTCGCGTGGGCGGATTCGCCGTGGGGGTCGCGATCGTGGTCGCCTACTACGTCCTGAACATCCTCTGCGAACTCTTTGTGACGACCCTGATCCTTCCCCCTTTTGCCGGAGCCTGGTTGCCGAACGGCCTTCTGCTGGCCATCACGATCATCTCATTCCACCAGGTCAGCCGGCGATAGCTGTATGACGATCCTGTTCCGCTATATGCTCCGCGAGTACATCAAGGTGTTTACGATGTGCTTTGCCGGTCTAATGACCGTCTATCTCGTAGTGGATTTCTTTGAAAAGGTGAGACGATTCATCAGATATGACGCCGAAATACATGATATTCTGCTATATTTCGTGTTCATAACCCCGCACATCTCTTTTCAGATGGCTCCCCTGGCAGTCTTGATGGCCACCCTGCTGACCCTCGGCGTCTTCTCCAAAAATCACGAGATCACCGCAATGCGAAGCTGCGGGATCAGTCTCTATCGAATGGCGTTGCCTTTTCTGGTTTTCTCGCTGGTGGTGGCGTTGATGTTATTTCTGTTCAGCGCCGTGGTCATTCCCCTGTCCACAACCCAGGCCGAATATGTGAAGACCGCGTTGATCGAAAAGAAAAACAGTCCCCCCACGTTCAAAGCCGATCGTCCTTGGATTCAAATCGGAAACCAGACGCTCATGAACTTTGATGTGGTGGACCCTGGGGGCGCCACGCTGCGGGGGATCAGCTTGTATCACCTCGGGCCTGGTTTCAGACTGACCGGGATGACAGAAGCGAAGGAGGCGCACTACACGCCTCAAGGCTGGGTCCTGCTTGCGGGAATCCACCGGCGGTTGCTGCCTGACGGGGGCCTGCTCACGACCGACTTTGAGACCAAGCCGATCGAGCTGTCCCAGATACCCGAGGATTTCAACACGTGGCTTTCAGTGGGGTCGGAAGAAATGACGCTCATGGGTATCCGCGCCTACGCTGACCGCTTGCGCAAGGATGGATACAGCGCCGCCCGTTTTCTGACCGATTACTACGGACGCATCGCCTTTCCGTTTGTGAGTCTGATTATGGCTCTCGTCGGGATTGCGTTGAGCCTCAGGCGAAGCGGAGTCCGCGGCAGGGGGATGGCCAGAGGAATTGGTCAGGCCCTCGCGATCGGGTTGATGTACTGGACGACTCACTCCATCTCCATTCAGCTCGGCCGCACGTCGGTGCTCATGCCGATCGTGGCGGGATGGTTCGCCAATGGCTTGTTTCTCTCGTTCGGGTTGTACCTGGTCCTCAAGGTGAGATATTAGAATGATCTTTGCATGCTCGCACGCGGTGCGTCCCACTTGCATGAAGTTGACTGCACACGAGTCTTGGGGTAAAAGAGGACTGTACTTCAGGGTTCTAGTGACGTGAGCAAGAAACGAGTAGTTATTACAGGACTTGGGGTGGTGTCCCCGATTGGGATCGGGCTGGGGCGGTTTTGGAAAGCTGCTCTGGAGGGGCGCTCTGGCATCACCGCCGTGCGTGAATTCGACGACTTGCCGCTCGAGGCCTACCGATCTCAGGTGGCCGGGCAGGTCTTGGACTTCAATCCCGCAGGATTCCTTGAACCAGCGCAAACGGATCGCCTGGACCGGTATGCGCAGTTCGGCCTGGTTGCGGCGAAAGAAGCGGTGGCAGATTCCGGTCTTCGCCTTGAAAAAGAACTCCCGCACCGAGTCGGCGTGATCGTCGGCGCTGGCATGGGCGCGATGATGATGGGAGAGCGGGAGCTCACCAAACTCTATCAGGACCGCAAACCGCATCGGGTCCCGCCGAATTTCATTCCCACGATCACCCTGAATTCCGCGTCTGGCCTCGTGGCCTTGGCGCACGGTGCCAAAGGGCCGAATCTCACCATTTCCACTGCCTGTTCGTCCAGCGCCCATGCCATCGGGTATGCGCTCACCTCCATCAGAACCGGCCAAGCGGATGTGATCATCGCCGTGGGGGCCGATGCCAGCATTACGCCGCTCGTCTTCGCCGGGTTCTGCTCCTTGCGGGCCCTCTCAACCGGGTTCAACCATGATCCGGCGCGGGCCTCGCGTCCCTTTGATCGAGCCCGGGACGGCTTCGTCCTGGGCGAGGGCGCAGGGGCGCTGATTCTGGAGTCACTGCCGCATGCCCGAAGACGCAAGGCCCGGATTTACGCCGAAGTGGCCGGCTATGCCGGAACGAGCGAGGCGTACCATATGGTGATCCCGCGTGAAGATGGTGCCGAAATGGCGACCACGATGCAGCTCGCGCTTCAAGATGCGGAGGTATCTCCGGCACAGGTCGGCTATATCAATGCCCATGCCACTTCGACTGTCCGAGGAGATGAGGTCGAAGTGAGAGGGATCCGACGCCTCATGAAGGCCGGGGCCAACCGGGTCTTGGTGAATGCCACCAAGTCCCTTATCGGCCATACGCTTGGCGCTGCGGGCGTGATCGGGGCCATCGCCTGCACGATGGCCATCGAGAGCGGTCTGGTTCACCCCACAATCAATTACGAGCAGCCTGATCCGGACTGTGCCCTTCCCGGAATTTCAGCCGACGTTCAGGAGCGATCCATCAAGGTGGCGCTGGTGAACGCCTTCGGATTCGGGAGCAATAACGCCACGCTCGTCCTGAAAAAATACCAGTGACCTCGTGGCTGGGTCTATGGTGAACCTGACTGGCTCTCTCTCACAATCGGTGAGCGGACCTGTGCGCGTATGACAGCCAAGTCAGTGCCTGCTGACAGAATTCTCACGGCGCTTGCGAACGAGCTGCAGCGGGATGTCAGCACGATCGGGCTGAATCATTCCCTGCGTGGGGACCTCGGCCTGAACTCGTTGGATGCGATCGAGTTGATGTTCAGGGTCGAGGAAGAGTTCGATCTGTCGATCCCGGATGCGGACTTGCAGAAACTGGTGACTGTCGGAGACTTGGTTGCCTATATCGAAGGAAAACTCCAGCCGTCTTCTCCCCAACCAGCCCCCAAGCGAAGCGTCACTCGTCTCGCCAAGCACGCCAAATCGAAGGGACGACGAGGACATGCCTGATAGTGCCTCACGCGCTCTCAAACTCGTTGACATCCAACGAGCCGTTGGGGGGGAACTCGTCGGGCGTGCCGACACGGTGATCTCCGGTGTCTCGAGCCTGGAGGAGGCCGGACCGGGAGATCTGGTGTACGTGGCCGCTGACCGATTCATCCCGGCCGCTCTGGAATCCAGGGCCGCTGCGTTCGTGGTCAGCGGACGGATCCGGGAGTTGAATCGCCCACAAATCGTCGTGCCGAATCCCGCCTATACCTTCGCCTGCCTGGTGGAACGGTTCTTCACCATACCCCTTGCGCGGCGCCGCATCGCCGAACAGGTCGTCCGGGGAACTGGCGTCGATATCGGACCGCAGACATCCATCGGGCCGTTCGTGAGCTTGGGTGATCGGGTCTGCCTCGGAGCCCGTGTAACGCTCTTTCCCGGAGTGGTCATCGGGGATGAGGCAGTGGTGGGAGACGATACCGTACTCTATCCCAACGTCACCGTTATGGACCGGTGCGTCATCGGATGCCGTGTGAAGATTCACAGCGGGACTGTGATCGGAAGCGATGGGTTTGGCTATGTCCAGCATGAGGGTCGCCACCAAAAGGTTCCGCAACTCGGCATCGTCGTTATTGAAGACGATGTGGAACTGGGTGCCAACGTGACCGTGGATCGGGCTACCTTCGGGCGGACCGTGATCAAGCGCGGGACCAAGGTCGATAACTTGGTGCAGATCGCTCACAACGTGTCCGTCGGGGAAGACGCCATTCTCGTGGCCCAGGTCGGGATCGCGGGCAGCACGACATTGGGTCGCTCAGTCATGGTGGGAGGACAGGCTGGGATCGCGGATCACATTCGGGTCGGGGATCGGGTCATGATCGCAGCGCGTTCGGGGGTCAGCCGCAGTCTGGAAGCTGGCCAGATCGTCGCTGGTAGTCCGGCGATTCCGCACGAGGTAGCGCTGAGAGCCTATAACCTCATTCGACATTTGCCAGAGTTTCGGCAGCAGGTGCGTGACCTGGAACAACGGGTCCGCGCACTGGAATCCCCTGCCCGAAGGGCAGGTCGAACGAAGCGACCAGGTAAGCGGCGTGAATGAGCCATTCCTATTTCCGCGCTGCGCCTGATCCAGTCAAGACGCCTCGCCAAAAGAACAGCTTCGCCCAGAAAAATCCTGCCCATGGCATCAAGAACGCGGTGACGGCATAGACGTGACCGGCCGTCGAGCTCAGGGCCGAGACCCCAAGCAAGATCCCAATTCCAACAAGATAGCCGAGCGGCACGAGACGTCGCCACCGATGGTCGAGCGGGGCTGTCCCTGACTCCCTCTTGGATCGCGAACGTCCGATCCGTGAAAAGGTCCTCATTCGCTGCGCAAAATGTTCGGGATGTTCCTTGAGGAGGTATTGATGGTAGCGTGTTTGCGCCCACCCGAGGAGCATGCCGCAGAGCAGTAACCCTGTGCTTTCAAGAAAGGTGCGCCAGCTATAGGTCTGTGCCATCAGCTGGTAGGCCAGCGAGAATGTGCCGGCCACTATGAACATCAGGCCTAACAGTCCGGACGGGAATAGAATGTGAGTTTTGACGTAGTCCCGTGCCCGTTCTGCTTCGCCCTCAAGTCGTCTCGCTGTGATGATTTTGGGCACGTGCGGATGTCGGAGCGGACCGCGGTGAGACGCACGGGCGTCAGGTAGCTCCTCGGGGTCTGCCGATGGCCTCTTTCCCCATGCTATCAGGTGATAGCATGTTCAAACAGTCCACGTGACGACGTCAATGACATGGCGCCGCTTCGACCACAAGGGGCGTGGGTGATCATGCATCGCCACTGACTCGCAAGAGCCTGTTGGACGCCAGATCGTTGTGACTCGCATTATACCAACCTGTTTCGGCGATGTGAACGTGTGCGATGCTATGAGGATTCAGCGGATCCCCATCACGCAGCAAGCTGCAAGCGAACCGGTCTCGCTCCCCTAGCCAGAGGCCCTGTTCGAACCGCTTGGACAGCAGCGCGCCCCTGCTTCCAGCGTTCTGCGTCGGCGTCACAATATTCCAACAGTCTGGCGCTGTGATGAAGTGACTCGCAGTTGCAAAGTGGCTTGCCTCAACCGTTCGAGCTAGTTTGCAAAACGATCTCCGCATTCCATCGCGCATTGGTCGCTTTTTCGTTGACGGATTCCTCAATCTCTGTCAACAAAATTTGTGGATGGGCTGTGTGTAATGTTGTGAATCAATGCTCAATGGTCAGACGGCCGGCCCTCTGCAGCAGCTTGCCTAAGTTTTGGGCTACAAAAGCGTCAACTTTTTAGAGGCTTATGTGTCTTGTATGGATCAGACTACTTCCCACTGGAGGCTCGGGAAGGCAGATGCGGGAGCGGGAATCAGGAGAGAGCCGAGGGTCGGTCTACGGTAAGCTGCGGGACGAGGGACGCTTCTCAGGATTGCGGGAGGATCTTACCAATCGCCGCCCGCTCAATCCGGCCGACTTCGACCCACTGTTGGGCCATGGGGATGACGGCGCCGAGGCGGGACTCCACGGCTTCCAGCCGTTGCAGCACCAACGAGACACGTCGGTGAGCGACGACTGTAAGAAAGGTGTGCAGACCATGCAGGAGGAGCATGATCGCGGTGGCGTTCACTGCGCGGGCCGCTTCATGCAGACGTTGCACTTCCCGGAGAATGGGCTCCAGGCTCTCGTTCGACACCAAGGCGCTCGCGTTTCCTGACTTGAGAGCCGAGACGGCTTCGGTGATCATCGGAACCTGACGCTGCACCTCGGCCAGAAACTGTTCGTCCAGCCTATCCAATTCTTGCAGGATGCGCAGGACTGCTGGGCTGTTGATTGGAGAGCTGCGTTGGGCAGGGTCGCCCTGCGCTTTCTGGATGACCGCCTCCACCATGTTCCGGGTCGGCTCCAAGGATCGCGCACGAGCCTGTTGCAATTCCCGCAGCATCCCCAGAATCGTCCCGGACGGAGCAGGGGGAAGTGGTGCGACGCCAGGCTCTGACGGCTGCCGCGACTTCGGTGCAGCTGGAACGGGGGAAGCTGCTGAGGGAGCAGGCGCAGCAATGTTCGCCGTGGCCATTGTCGGCTCTCCGGATGCGGCCGGGGGTGGTTCCGCGACCTGACAAACCGCTGCGGTAATCCGTTCGAGACCGTCACGCAACGCAGTAAATTGCTCTGCGGAGGCGAGAGCTCCTTGGCTCCGGAGGGCCTGCAGAAGCGGGAGTAAGCCAAAAGCCAACTGCTGGATGGCAGGCAACTCGACCGTGGCCGCTGAGCCTCCCAGATTGGTCACGCCGCGCAGAATCATATCAAAGAGTTTGGGTTTTTCCCGCTGGTCAGGCTCTCCCTCCAACTCCCGAAGCGCGCCCCTGATTTGGCGGAGCCATTCGTGAGCTTCGAGCGCAAACAGCTTCAGGACTTCTTTCTGAAACGGATCGTCAGAGCGATCAATGACGGCTGGTTTGGGCTGGACCTCGTCGGGTCGTTTTGTCCGCGCTGGTTCGCTGGTCGCGCCCGCCGGCGTCTCCACCACCTGCTCGACGGCACCAGCAATGGCGTCCAGGTTTTCCAGCAAGGCTGCAAATTGCTCCGACGAGGCGACGCCTTTGGGGGGAGGCGTCGCGAGCGAGGGCGGCGGCAGCGCGACCGCCAAGTTCTCGATTGTGGGAGGCTCAAGCGTTTCAACGATATACACCAGCGGAGTCTTGCTGAGATCCGCCAGCCTTGGCCCATTCGGCATGGTCCGGTCGGCTATCCGGCCGATTTGCAAAATTGGCCGCAAAGGGTATCGGGAATTGAGCTGAGTGACGACGCCCACCTCTCCTGTGTTGAGCCGCACCGTGGTGCCCAGGGGATAGACCGAGAGCTGTTCCACCAGCGCCTTGATCAGCTCGCGGGAAAACGAGGACTGCTCTGTCGCCAGCAGTTCCCGCACCGCTTCGTGCGGCAGTATCCGGCGACGGTAGGGTCTCGGGCTGATCAGTGCATCAAAGACATCCACAATCCCGATGATCTGAGCATAGTCATGGATCTGTGACCCCTTCAGCTTATTGGGATAGCCCTGCCCCTTCGAGCGCTCGTGGGCCTGCCGCACGACCTGCGCGAGCCAGGAATAGGAACTCCCTAGCGTGCTGAGCACTTGAAAGCCAAGCTCCGGATGCTGCTCAATAATCGCGCGCTCGCTGGGGGTGAGCCGCTGCGGCTTCAAGACCATCGACTCGGGAACCGCAAAGATCCCGATATCGTGCAGCAAGCCGGCCAGGGCTAGCTGCTCCAACTCCTCCCGCCGGTACTCCAGTCCCATCCCAAGCTTGGTGGAAAGAATGGACACATTGACCAGATTGGTGATGAGCGGCGAACCGTTTGCACCGGAGAGGGCCTGGACCACGAGCCGGTCACTGCTCTGCAGCGACTGGACAATCCCAGCGGCAATCCTGGTGAGGGTTTCCAGCCGGATCACCGCGTGGTGTCGTACGGTCTCTGCTAGGCGGGACAACTCCTCCTCACCCATGCGATACCAGTCAGGACCGGCTTGGAGCGCTGGCCCTGGCTGTGCACGGGGCCCGTTTGGGCCTGGTGCCAGGAACGAGCCGGGGGCCTGGGGCTTGGTCAGGCCGGGCATGGAGGCAGGCTCACTCTGTTTCTTGGTCACATGGTCCATCGGAGCTTTCACTCGCCTATATCACGTTGCTGGCGCGCTCGATGATCGGGAGGTCAATCTGGTCCATCCTCTCCTGGTACCCCAGCAGCAGGCACAGATCGCACAGGCTGTTGATCAAGCGGGAGATCCCGCCGCTCTGCTGGAAGATCTGATAGACCGCGTCTTTTGTGAAAATCTCCCGATCGCTCCCAGCGACTTTCAGCCGGAAACGGATGTACTGCCACGTTTCATCCGCACTGAAGGGGGCCAGATGATACCGAATGGCAATACGCTGGGCAAGCTGTGGAATCGCTTCCACGCGCACCTTCAGTTCCGGCTGGCCCATCAGCACGAGCGTCAATAAAAAGCGGTTATTCAGTTGAAAATTGAGCAGCAACCGCAGGTCTTCAAAAATCCGATCGTCCTCGATGGACTGAGCCTCATCCACCACGAGGACCGTCTCCAGCCCTTGCTGCTGATTTGCCAGCATGCGGTCGTTCAGGTGATGCACTAACTCCACTTTGGTGCCGGTCGCCTCAATCCCGAGTTGATAGAGCACCTCGGTAAGGAACTCCATGGCTGGTAACGCAGGATTTGCCACCAAGGCGATATCGTACTTCGCTCGAGGGAGGGTCAGGATGATGGCTCGGCTCAGCAGCGTTTTCCCGCAGCCGATTTCTCCTGTGAGCAACAGGGCCCCTTTCCGTGCATGGATGCCATACAGGAGTCGGTGCCGGGCTTCCTCGTGCATGGCGGATGGAAAATAGTACGCTGGGTCGGGCACATTCTCGAACGGGGGCGTTTGCAATCCCCAATGGTCTTCGTATTCCACGTGAGGCCCGCTTTTACAGAGTACAGGATGCACGGTCATAAGCTATCTCTAACCTATTGATATGTCAATCCAAAGCATCACAGTTGCGAGTGGTTCTGGAGATGGCATCGCTGCGCTCGGTGCTGCCTGCCCCCCTCAGTTCTTGCACGTCGTGCTGTGAATAATCTGTCTGCTTCTCCTGGAGCAGGCAAAACCCCGAGTGCGGTCTTCTCCAGTGGGCTCTCGCCGAGAACGACCTGAGGTGCGGAGACTCCCTGCTGGGGAAGAGGCAGCCACCTCATGGAGGCAAGACCTTACCAATCGCTGCTCGCTCACCCCGCCCGACGTCAACCCACTGTTGCGCCATGGGGACCACGGCGCCCAGACGGGATGTCACGGCTTCGAGCCGCTGCTGCACTAGGGACACTCCTCGGTGAGCGACGACTGTCAGGAAGGTGTGGAGCCCGTGGAGAAACCGCATGATGGCCGTGGCATTCACCGCACGGGCGGCTTCGTGGAGAGACTGGATTTGGTGGAGGACCGGCTCGAGTTTCTCGTTTGGCATGGATGCAGAGGAATTTCCTCCTGCCTTGAGATCCGACACGACCTTGGAAATCACCGGCATCAGGCGTTGCACTTCACTGAGGAACTCTTCATCCAGTCCATCCAATTCTCGCAGGATGCGCTGAACCGTCGAGCCGTTGATCGAATCGCGACCTTGCGCGGAGTCGCCTTCTGTCCTACGAATGACCAGCTCGACCAAGTTCCGGGTCGGCTCCAAGGATCGCGTACGAACCTGTTGCAGCTCCCGCAGCGCCTCCAGAATCGTCGTTGGTTGGGGGGAAACAGGTGAGGGGGCACTCGGTTGCAAAGAGGGTGGCGAGGGCGGCTCGGCGATTTCCCGTGAGGTCTTCGCCGGCTGTCTGGCTGCAGCCTGAGTCGGGTCCGCAACCTGCTGAACTGCTCCCTTGATCCGCTCGAGACCGTCGCGCAGCGCGGCAAATTGCTCAGCGGACCCGGGGACCCCTTGACTTCGAAGCGTGTCCAGGATCGGCAGTAAGCTGAAGGTCAACTGCTGGATGGCGGGCAGATCGACCGTCGCTGCCGAGCCCCCTAGGTTCGTGATCCCGCGGTGAACGATGTCCAAGAGCTTCGGCCTGACTTGCGGATCAGAATCAATAAGCAATTCACTGAGCGCGGCCTTGATTTGGCCGAGCCATTCGTACGCTTCCAGAATGAACAGCTCAAGGACTTCCTTCTGGAATTGATCGTCATTGAAGTCGTCCGCCATAGGGGTACGCTTCCGTGGCCCTTTCCCATCGTCGGCTGGCCGCACCGCGAAGGTCGATCACGATGATTCGGCATCTGACTGTCGCCGGCTAGCTTGAGAGACGCGCGATCTCAGCCAGCTTGCGGGCTAATTCTTCCGCCCGCGCATTCGTCCGCGCTGCCGCCTTTTCCATTTCCGTCAGCCGTTCGACCAATTGGGTGGAGGCTTCTCGCTCGCAAGTGAGCGCCGTTTCGGCTTCTTTTACCCGGGCGGCACTGCGCTCCAACTCTGTGCATCGTTGGGTCAGTTGGGCGAACTTCTGACGTTCGGCCGCCAAAAGTTCTTCCAATTCTTTCATGCGGGTTACAGCCTGACGGAAAGTTTGTAACTGCTCTTCAGTGATTCGAAAGGCCTTAGCACTCTCAGGCACCGGTGCGGCGGGAGAGCTAGGTGATACCGCCGCCGGTTGAGCTGCTGCCCGTTGCTCTCGTTTGGCCAGGAGTTGGAAGACCATGTCTTTGAGCGAGGAGCCTTGAAACGGCTTCTTGAGAACGCCGTCGGCGCGACAGGACTCAGCCTGGCGAGTGACCTCCTCATTCACGATGCCGGAGATCAAAAGAACGGGCGTGCTTGACAAAGACTCTTGGCCCCGGACGAAAGAGCAAACCTCGTAGCCGCTTTTGTCCGGCATTATCACGTCCGACACAATGAGATCAGGGCGCACATTGGCGAGGAGGGCGATAGCTTCATCACCGCTCGCTGCCAGTGCGACGTCCAATCCGGCTTCGGTCAGAAGACGCTCCGCCACCTTCCTGACCGCGATGCTATCGTCCGCAACCAGAATCTTCGGCATGAACCTTTCCTACCCTTGTTCTCCCTTCACCGTTAAGTATCCGCTCGACGCGTAGATCGGCGCCTCTCCTACTCTTGAAAGGAATAAATCGGGACCTCATCCGTCCCGATCAGACAGGCATCCACTGCTTCAGCCTGCGCGCCGGTGGTTCGGTGGATCGTAGCCTGTTCAACGACATGCAGGGTCGGGATCTCGTCGTCGATGCGGATGGCCATGAGACCGTCCTTGCGTTTGGCGATGAGACACAAGAAAGTGGTGCCTCTGACCTGCACGTTCAACTTGGCGGCTAGATCGAATACCGGCAACACGTCCTCACCGCGTCGCACGAGGGCGTTCATGAACGCCGTCCCGCTTGGAACCGACATCGCGCTAGTCCAGGGCCAGACACCGCCCACTTCCTCCGTCCTGGTGGCAAAACGCTGCCCGCCTATGGAGAACACCACCAGCGTGCAGGTGGTCGTGGTTTTAGAGTTGGACCCACGGCGTGTCGTCAGCATCGGGGGCTTCCTCCAATTCTAAGGCTTCAACGGGCGGACGAGTGGGCGTTCCCCTCCCCACCGCGGCTGCGTGACTCGATGCAAGAGCCGTCGCACTAGTTGCGCTCAATGTGGGCAGTTGCGCAGGGCCTGTCTCTTCACCGAGTAGCCAGTTGGGGTTCACCAGCAACGCGACTGTCTCCCGAAACAGAAAGAGCCCCGTGAACCACTTACGCTCGGGACCATTGAAATGCGGCGGAAGGGGGCGAATCCGTTCTTTTTCCACATCGGTGAGCCCCAATACCTGGTTGACGCGAAATCCTTTGTGAAAATTGCCCATGGTGCACAGGATGGTTCGCGACTCTGGTGCGAACGAGACCGGTGGCAGGCCGAAGCGGCCGGCCATGTCTCTCAAGGGGTAGGTCACTCCCAGCGCGGTCACGGCTTCTGCGGAGCCGGCTTCTTCAAGAGTCATGAGGCCGCGGACGATATCCGCAGGAAGCGCAAAACACGTCTCCGCGCACGTCACGACCAAGAGGCGCGTCGTACTGAACACGTGGACCCTTGTCTCTGTCCGGCCACGAAGGCTCACCTTGGGTGCTCTCCGTCAGCGTAGACCGAACGCGGCTGCGGCATTCGCTTCGACCGAGCGGCCGCCCCTCATGAAAACCGCGAGGGGGAGTTAGGAGCTTGCGCTTGCTTCCTGGCCGATCCAGCGCTCGATTTCCTGGATCAGGGCGCGCTCATTCACGGGCTTGGCAATATAGGCGGTGGCGCCCAGACTCATCGCCATTTGCCGGTGTTTGTCGGCGGCCCGTGTGGTCATGACGAGAATCGGCGTGGCTTGAGTTTGCGGCCGACTCCGCAGCGCCTGGATGACCTCGTAGCCGTTCACTTTTGGCATTTCCAAATCGGTAATGATTAACCGGTAGGAAACGGTTGAAGCTTTCCGGAGTCCGTCCTCTCCATCCACCGCTGTATCAACCGCGTATCCGCCCCCCTCCAACATACGGCCCACAAACTTCCGAACGCTCAGCGAGTCATCAATCAGCAGAATGCGAGCGGTTTTGCCCGCGATATCGAGCCCGCTTTCGTCCGTCGGAGCACCAGGCTCCGTGGCTGACAGGGGCGCGTGCTCGATCGCCAGGGCTTCCTGGCCCAGTCTCCCCGCGAGTAAGCGCCCGACGTCAATCACCAACACCACCCGGCCTTCTGGATCGATGGTCGCACCGGCAAAGAACGATCTCTGAAATGGTTTCAAGGACCCAAGGGATTTGATCACGATTTCTTGTCGACCGAGCAGTTCGTCCACGGCAAGCCCGACGGCGCCACTCATGGCGCGGACGATGACGACTGGGGTGGGCCCTGACGGCTCTGATGCCTCGATCTCCAACAGGTGGGCCAGCGAGCGGACCTCGATTGCCTCCTCCCCGATTTGCAGAACCGAGCGTCCGCCCAGATCCTGGAGCGCGCCTGGCGGGGGCAACACCACCTCACGCGTGCTGGGAAGGGGAAATGCATACCGTTCGTTCCCAGCACGAACCAGCAGCGCCATTGAGATCAAGAGTGAGACGGGGAGGGTCAACGTGAATTTCGTGCCGACTCCTCGGGCGCTTTCAATGTCGATCTGTCCATTCATGCCCTCGATGGCGCGCTTGACCACATCCATGCCCATGCCGCGTCCGGCTTGGTCTCCGACCTGCTCGGCTGTCGAGATCCCCGGCAGAAAGATGAGTTTGGCTGCCTCCGAATCGGATAGCGCGGACGCCGCCGCCTGGCGAAGAAGCCCAAGCTGGATAGCCTTGGCCTTGATCTTCTCGAGGTCGAGACCTCTCCCGTCATCCTCGACTTCGATCACCACCGCGTTCCCGCGATGAGCCGCGTGGATATAAACGGAGCCGACCGGAGGTTTGTCCTGGGCGATACGCACGGCTGAGGGTTCAATGCCATGATACACGGCGTTGCGGACGAGATGGATGAGAGGATCAACCAGCCGTTCCACCACACCGGTATCGACCTCAGTCTGTTCGCCGGACGTGATCAGCATGACATCCTTTCCGGTCGTCCGCGCCATCTCACGAACCGCCCGGCGGAAGCGGGTAAACGGCGTCCCAATCGGGACCATGCGCGCGCGGGCAATCTCGTCTCGCATGCCCAGAGTGAGCCGTTGGACCTGATCCATGTCTTCACGAGCCCTCTTGATCGAGTTGCTCAGTTGCGACATGGCTTCGTTGATGTCTGTCGAGACTTCGGCGGTCCGTCGAGCAAATACGTTAAAGTCGTCGTATTTGTCGAACTCGAGGCTGCCGAAATCGGTCAGACCGGGGAACCCAGGGCCGCTGGCCTCGCCCATATTCGGCGAGGCGGACGGGAGGGTGAAGGCGTGTTTTTCTTCAAAGGTTCTGACTGATTCCTGCAGCCGGTTCTTATAGACCTGCACTTGGTGCGACAGTTGTTCCAGCACCATCAGGCGTTGCTCCAACCGACCACGGCCGATCACCAACTCTCCGACCAAGTTGAGCAGCCGCTCCAGACGGTCCCGGCTGACTCGAATGACGGCTCCCTCTTCCATTGGTTTCGGCTCGGTGCCCTGCTGGCGGTCAGCCTCTTGACGCTTACCTGCTTCCTCCTCCCCTCTCTGAGAGGCGGAGGCTTGCTCCGGCTCGACCATCTGGCGATCGGCTGGTTCGATCCGGCTCGGTGCGATGGCCGCTTCCTGCTCGGGCCCGGCACTCATCGCACTCGTCGGCGCCCAGCTCATCTCCTTGAGCCCTTGCATCACGGCTGAAAACTCGCGACGGGTCTTGTCCAGATTGCTCCGGTCTCGCCGCATCAACTGCCGGATCACGTCGATGAACCGGAAGATCACATCGATGAGCTCTGGTATCACCTGCATGCGGCCATCCCGGATCGCGCCCATGTAGTCTTCGACGTGATGGGTGAGGTCGCCGATGGCTTTGAAGCCGACGGTGTAGGCCGACCCTTTTAAGGTGTGGGCGGTCCGGAAGAGCTGCTGGATAGTGTCCGGGTCCTGCGGGTTCTTCTCCAAGCGGAGCAGGGCCGCTTCAATGGCTTCCACGTATTCCTGGGCCTCGGGCGCAAAGTAGGAGATGACTTCCGGATCCAGATTAGGGTTCAGATAACTGGCAGACAGGGACTCGTCCGGCGAACTGTCGGCGGGAGAGGCCTGAGATGCCGGTTTCATGCGGGAGTAGCGGGTCTTCCACGCTTCAATCGCTGATTGGTCTTCCGAGCCCAGGCGTCCAATGGCTTCGATCTGCTCCCGCAACGTCCCCACCGTGTCGCGCAGCATGGCCACCACGTCTGGCCACTCTGTTTTTGAGGCGCTCGTCGCCTGTTCGAGCACGGGTTCAAGGGTGGCGGCAAGACTCACCACCCCCATGAAGTCATACATCGCGGCGACCCCTTTGATCGTGTGAGCGACGACATAGTGGGGTTGGACTGCCTCCGGACTGGGGATTGGCGCATCCGCCGGATGCAAGGCAGTCCACAATTTCGTTAGGCCATCGGTCGCCTCCGCGACGAAGATGCTGATCAAGGCTGGTCGGTCGAATTCTGCGCCCACCTGGCCCCCTTCGTTATCCGCCAAACGAGATCGCTGACGTACCTGTGGCTAGGCCACCTTGAACTGGGCGACCGACGCGTTCAGGCCCTGGGCCAGCTTCGCCATCTCTTCGACCGTCGTGCGGGTTGTGTCCGTAGCTTTTTGCGTCGCGACGGCGCCCCCGGCGAAGTCTTTCAGCGCCCGCCCCACTTTGTCCGTCGAGGCTGTCTGTTCCGTGGCGGAGTTCGCGATGCTCTGAGCGAGCTCCGAAGACCGCTGGGCGATATGAGAAATTTCTTCGAATACTTGACCAGTTCGAAGAGCCGAGGCGGATCCGGCTTCCACGGCCTGGGTCTCGTGCTCCATGGCGACGACCGCATCCTGGGTTTCCGTTTGGATCATCTTGACCAGGTCGGCGATTTCGCGCGTGGCTTGGGTCGAGCTTTCGGCCAGCTTCCGGACCTGATCGGCGACGACCGCGAACCGGGCTCCGGCTTCACCTGCGCCGGCGGCCTCGATCGCGGCGTTCAGCGCCAGCAGGTTTGTTTGTGAGGCGATATCTCGGATGGTGGAGACGATCTGGGAAATTTCCAAGGACCGATCGCCCAGTCCCTTCACCTGCTTCGACATGCGCTGCACCGCGCCGCGGATGCCTTGCATGTCCTGCACTGTTTCCTGCACGGCGGCACGGCCTCGCTCCGTCGCCGTCAACACCTGTTTGGCGCTCTCTGAGGAGGCCCCTGCCGTTTCAGCTACTTTACGCATGGAGACCGTCAGGCCTTCGACCGCAGTCAGCGTCCGCGTGGATTCCTCCGCCTGGTGTTTGGCTGTCACGGCCATCTGGCCTGAGTTTTCACGCAGCGAGGCTGCAGACTGGTTCACGCGCTCGGCGGCTTCTCTGGTCTGCCGCATCAGTTTGCCGAATCGATCCAACATCAAGTTGAACGCGTCGGCCAGGTTGCCGAACATGTCCGCCGTCACCTCGCCTCGTTTCGTCAAGTCGCCCTTGCCTACGTCGCTGACAAGGGTGAGGAAGTCCTTGAGGCGTCGTTGCATCACGTCTCGCTCTTCCTCCGTTTGGACCAGGGCTGTGATTCGGTCGAGCATCTGGTTGAAGGCGCCGGCCATCTGCCCGAGCTCATCCTCGCTCTGCATTGAGGCTCTGGCCTGCAGGTTGCCAGCGGCCGCTTGTTCCGCGACCTTGGCGATGTGAATCACGCCTCGCGAGAAGAATCGGGCCAACAAGTACCCGATGGTTCCTCCGAGGATGATGGCCACTAACCCTCCGATGATCACGGCGCGCGTTCTGAACGAGGCCTCCGCCTGTCCACTGTCGTTCAAGTCTTTGGCGATCTCCCGAATGGTGGTCAGCAGCTCGCGGATTTTGGTCATTGCTGCGTTGTATTTCGTGGCCACCTCGACGGAGAGTGCCAGAGTGCCGAGGTCTCTCATCATCTGGCGCTGCTCTTCCGTCAGGCCTGGCGAATAGCTGTCCAGGAATGCACTGATGGCTCCGTCCGTTGAAGCGAAATAGGACGACAGCGCATCATTGAGGGCCTGCAAGTCTTTGGATTCGTCGCGACCACTCGTAGAGACGCGCAGCTGTGTGCTGCCATAGGTCGCTAGTGGTCCCAGGATGTCCTTCTTGAGATCGGCCAGCGGCTTGAGCGCATCTTCGAAATCGGACTTGCGCGTGTTCCGGCCGGCATTCAGGATGGCATCATGGTACAGACCCAAGCTGCTGCTACTGGCGCCGATGTTGGCCAAGGAGAGCGTTGAGCCTTCATACACGGTTCGGAGCTCCCCTCGAAGCTGTTGGAGTCCCAACAGACCGATGATACCGACTGCGACCATGATGACCCCTACGGCCGAGAAGCCGAGGATCAGCTTGGTCAATGTCTTGAGATTTCTAAACCAAGCCGCAAATTCCCACTTGAACATGACTCTCCTCCTTCATACGCCTATGTGCGCCAGTTGGGCAGCCAGTTGATCGGCCCAAGCCGGGCATGTTGTGGCCAGAACATCGCCTCGTTGCTCAATGTTACCCCCCAGATTGCACGTATGCCAACAGCGTCGGGACCTCCACGACGCCGCTCATGCGGTCTTCGACTCGTAGAATGGAAGAGACGAAAGGTCTCTTCTCATTGGATCCGGTCGCCGGAGCAGTAAGAAATTCATCCGTGTAGACGGTTCGGATTTCTGGCACCTGGTCCACCAACACGCCCATCTGGTGTGACCCATGTCGGATGACCACACCGAACTTGGGTGCAGGTCCGGTAATGGAGAGCCCCAACATCGGACGCAGGTCGGCAAGCGGAATGACCATCCCCCTGAGGTTTGCCACGCCGGCAAGGGCCCGCGGCATCCCCGGAACGGAAGTGACCGATTCCACCTCAAACACTTCCCGGATATGGCGCAAGTCAATGGCAAAGAGCTCGCCCGACAGACTGATCAGGCAAACGCGTGTCGCTGTTGCGCCGTCAGTCCGCTCAGGAGGGGATGTCACCGGGGTTGTGGAGGCTCCGGTGCGATCCTTGCCCTCAGCGATAATTATGTCGCGCGAGTCAGGCATCGAGTTAACGCATGGCCCGTTTCACGGCGGCGAGCAGGTCTTCAGGTTTGAAGGGCTTGACTACATACTCGCTGGCCCCCTGCTGCTGCCCCCAGAATTTGTCGCTCTCCTGGCCTTTTGACGTCACGAGCACAATGGGTATGGTTTTGAACCGCTCGTCGTTCTTGATGTCTCGACAAGCCTGAAACCCGTTCCGGCCTGGCATGACCACATCCAGAACGATGCAATCAGGTTTCTCGGCCAACAGCTTGTCCTCTAACTTATCGGCATTGGGATACGACACGACGGTGTAGTTGGCGGATTTCAAATACCCTTCCATCATCTGCAACTCCGAATATGAATCATCGACTAGGACGATCTTGCTCATTGGTCGCGCCTCCTGTAAAAGGAATCTGCTTATGACGAACTGCCAAGTTGGGCTTTTGGTTGTTACTGGATCGGAAGCACCAGGCTGATGGCTCCGGCCAGGTCGCCCTCCTTCCAGCCCTCCCTCCTCCCGCCCGTGATATCCCGTTCACCCCTCGGCTCCCCATGGCACTTCAGGCAGGAGGCCGCCGCGTATTCAGGCGACATCAGGCGGAGGACCGGCTTTCCGTTCACCATGGTGGACTTGGAATATTCCTGCCCTTTGGGGTGCCGTGGGTCGGCAAACATCTTCAGCACCTCGAACTCAAACTCGTCCGGCTTGTTTCCAGGGTAGCGGTAGTCGATTCCCGTCAGCTTCAGCCTGATGCCTGTTTTCTGGTAGAACCTTTCTCCCGTCTTTCGAGCATACACGGCGGGGAGAAATCCTTTGAATCCCAGCCCCTGCTTATTGATGATTGGCTGGGCTTCCGCGACCACCTCCTTGCCGGATTGCAGCAAGAGATGAAGGAGCTTTTCCTGCTGCGTGCTGGGAGACTTGCTTAAGTCAATTTTGGTTTGCTCTCGGTACTTCGGAATGAGCGCACTCTCCAGGGACTCGGCGGTGAAGCCTTTGTTCCCCTTGGTGGCGTCGTTGATCAGGTCCTGGTTCGCTGATACGACTCCGCGGCCGGTCTTCAACAGTTTGACGAGCAGGTCGGCGGTTTCGGCTTCGTTGGCTGCCGTCGCGGGCCCTGCCAGAAGCAGAAGGCCGGCGAACAGCGTGGCCCCAATACCTATACCTAGAGCAGAGATGCGAACTCTCATGATTCTCCCTCCTTACAGTTCAGACTTCGATGGTCAGGTTGGTCAGCAGGGTATGCCCAATCCCTCTTTCTATGTCGCAGCGACGCCCTGGCTCCCAAATCGTTTCGTGATCGGGCCATAACCTGGCGCGACACACGGCGGTTGGCAAGAAAACCCTGGAGGCAAAGTTGCAACTACGATGCCGAGCTAACCATAGGTGCGATCATCGTTTCTCAGCGAGAA
>JBOHOI010000011.1:0-23042 GCA_050731155.1 Nitrospiraceae bacterium
ACCCGCCGGAGGTGAAGAAGAAGCAGGCGGCGCCCGCGCCGGTGGCCGGAGAAGATAAAGATACTGTCCTCACCGCGTAAAAATAGCTAACAGCTAGCAGCGAACAGCTTCCAGCTCAGAGCCATTCGCTATTAGCTACGCGCGATTCGCTAAAAAATGGAGCACATCATCTCCGTCACCGTCGAGAATAAGTTCGGGGTGCTGTCACGGGTGGCCGGCCTGTTCAGCGGGCGCGGCTTCAACATCGAGAGCCTGTCGGTCGCGCCTTCGCTTGATCCGTCCATGTCCATGATGACGATCGTGACGAGGGGCGATGATCGGATCATCGAGCAGATCGTCAAGCAACTCAACAAACTGATCGATGTCATCAAAGTGGTGGACCTCAACGAAAGCGAATTCGTCGAGCGCGAGACGGCCCTGATCAAAGTCCATACGAAGCCGGAAGATCGAGCCGAAGCGTTGAGGATCGCGGATATCTTTCGTGCGAATGTGATCGACTCCACCCCGACTACCTACACGATTGAGGTCGCGGGGGATACCAAGAAGATCGAGGCGATCATTAATCTGCTGCAACCGCTCGGAATCAAGGAACTGGTCAGAACCGGCCGGGTCGCGATCGCTCGGGAGCCGATTCGGCCCGCTACGGCCCAACCGAAGCGGGTGGTCCGAGAGTAACACATCACTCAAGCAGGCAGCCGAGGCAGCCAGCCGTCCTTATACCAAAGACCATGCATGGGTCACCCAGGAGTCAGCGATGAACATTTACTATGATCGGGATGCCGATCTTCAGCACATCCGCAGTAAGAAAGTGGCGATCATCGGGTACGGCAGTCAGGGACATGCTCATGCCCTGAATCTCAAAGACAGCGGCGTGAATGTGGTGGTCGGGCTCAGGGAGGGTGCGTCCTGGCGGAAGGCCGAGATGAGCGGCCTCAAGGTCATGCCGACCGCAGACGCGATAAAGGGCGCTGATGTGGTGATGCTGTTGGCGCCGGACGAGGCCCAGGCGGCGATCTATCGAAAGGACCTTGCGCCTCATCTCAAGGATGGAGCCTGTCTGGCCTTTGGGCATGGCTTTAACATCCACTTCGGGCAGATTGTTCCATCCTCCACGATCAATGTGTTTATGGTGGCGCCCAAAGGACCGGGGCATCTGGTCCGGTCTGAATATACGAAGGGCAGCGGAGTCCCGATGCTGCTCGCAATCCATCAAGACCCCAGCGGGACCACCCGTCAGGTCGGTCTGGCCTATGCGAGCGCGATCGGAGGCGGGCGGGCTGGCGTGATCGAAACGACATTCCGGGAGGAGACCGAGACCGATCTGTTCGGTGAGCAGGTCGTGCTGTGCGGAGGCCTCACATCGCTCGTTCAGGCCGGATATGAAACGCTTGTCAATGCCGGCTACTCCCCGGAGATGGCCTATTTTGAGTGTCTGCACGAAGTCAAACTGATCGTGGACCTGATCTACGAAGGCGGGATCGCCAATATGCGGTACTCGATCAGCACCACCGCCAAATACGGAGACGTGACCAGGGGGCCACGGATCATCACGGACGAGACCAGAAGGGAGATGCGGAAAATTTTGGAGGAGATCCAGAGTGGGCGATTTGCCCGGGAGTGGGTGCTGGAAAACCAGGCCAATCGGCCTGTGTACAACGCCCTGCTTGCCAAGGGCGAAGCCCACCCGATCGAAGAGATCGGGGCGCGACTTCGGGCGATGATGCCGTGGCTCAAGAAGGACAAGCTTGTGGACAAGAGCAAGAACTGATTGCGGCGGTCCGCATTGTGGGTGTGAGGAGGGTGACTCGGATGGCAGACAGGGCAGTCGGCATTCCGATAGTCCGAGAGGGGCTCCCCTTTATCGCGGCCACGGGAGGTCCGGCGGTGCTGGCCGGAGCGCTCGGCTGGGCCGTTCCTGCGTTCGCGCTAGGTGCGGTCGCGTTGTTCACGGCCTGGTTTTTCCGGAACCCGAGGCGACTCGTCCCGAACGGTGCACAGGTGGTGGTGGCGCCTGGTGACGGCCGCGTGATGGCGATTGAGGAAGAATATGAGCCCCGGTTTCTCAAGGAACAGGGGATCCGTCTGAGCATCTTCCTCAACATCTTGGATGTGCATGTCAATCGGATTCCCTGCGAGGGAAGAGTTGAAGGCATTGTCTATCAACCAGGGCGGTTTCTCGCTGCGAATGGGCCGGAAGCCACCCTGCGTAATGAGCAGAACGCGCTCATGATCCGTACGACCTCCGGGGCTAAGGTGCTGTGCGTCCAGGTGGCCGGGCTACTGGCGCGCCGGATCGTGTGCTGGGCCTCCCCCGGTGAGACGGTGGAGCGTGGCGAGCGGTTCGGGCTGATCCGTTTCGGTTCGAGAGTGGACACGTTTCTTCCGCTCGGCACCAGCTTACGGGTGGCAGTCGGGGATTGGGTCAAGGGAGGCGAAACCATCCTGGGAGAGTTGCCATGCGTGGAACTCTGATGCGCGGAACGTTCATGAAGGACACGAAACGGAAGCGGGGAGGGTATCTGATTCCCAACGTTCTGACGAGCGGGAATCTGTTCAGCGGATTGTTCGCGATCCTCGCCGTGTTCAACGCGAATTACCTGCATGCAGCCATCGCCATCCTGGTTGCGCTGGTCTTCGATGTACTGGACGGCAAATCGGCCCGGCTCATGAACGGCACCAGCCAGTTCGGGGTTGAATATGACTCTCTCGCTGATCTTGTGTCGTTCGGGGTGGCGCCCGGCCTGCTGATTTACTCCTGGGCTCTGAGCGCGCACGGCATGCTGGGCTCGGCGGTCATGTTCGCGTTCGTCGCCTGCGGTGCGTTGCGACTCGCGCGGTACAATGTCATGGCGGCGAGTGCTGAGAGCAAATACTTTACCGGTCTTCCGATTCCGGCTGCAGCCAGCGTGATCGCCACGCTGGTCGTGTTTGACCATCATATCGTCCGAATGGGGGCGGAGGTCAAACCGCTGCTGATTCTGATCATGACCCTTACATTGGCATTCCTGATGGTCAGTACGATCAAGTATCGGAGCTTCAAGGATCTGAAATTCAGGGGCGGCAGCCACTTTAACTACCTGGTCTGGGCGATTCTCGGACTGATGCTGGTGGTGGCCTGGCCCCAAGTGATGCTGTTCGTGTTGTTTGCGGGCTATGCTGTGTGGGGCATCGTTGAGAAAGGCGTGAGCCTCCTCGCAAAGGTCCTTGGAAAGCGGGGTGGCACCAAATCTGACCAACCGGTATTGGAGACTAAACAGTAGAGCGGCGAAGAAGAGGAGTAGTACGCGGTTTCGACGGAATGGAGAGAGCTGGTGGGGTCCGCTTCCCAATCGGCGGACACGGTGCAAACCAGCCCGTCGGTCGCCGAACTCGCCTTGGAGCCGGGCCTGTGAAGCATAGTAATGGGCCCCGCCTGACCCCCGTGACGGGTCGAACGAAGGGTGTCCGAGCTTCACTGTGAGGAAGCCGGTCACTGAATCAGGGTGGTACCACGGAGCGCGATGAGCCTTCGTCCCTGACTGGGGGAGAAGGCTTTTTTTGTTTGACAGGCTGCTGAAAAAGCCCTCCAGCGGCGTTCTCGCCACCCATTGCACGAAGCCAAGCAAGGGGTGCCCGTCGAGCCCCTCGACGTACCGGGTACCCGTTGCTCCTCAGAATGCAACGGGTGAAAGCCAGTGGGGTCCTCGCTTCTTGCGGCCTTGCTGGAAGGACTTTTTGAGCAGCCTGTAGTGAGGCACTCTGTGGCCCTATTTAGAGAGGAGCAGCAACATGGCACGGATGATCAGGATCTTTGACACCACCTTGCGTGATGGGGAGCAATCACCAGGGGCCAGCATGAATGTCGAAGAAAAAGTGATGATTGCCAAACAACTGGCCCGGCTGAACGTGGATATCATCGAGGCCGGCTTTGCCTACAGCTCGCCCGGCGATTTCGAGGCGGTCAGGCGAATTGCGCAGGAAGTAGAGGGGCCGACCATCTGCAGCCTCGCCAGAGCCAAGCCGGAAGATATCGATCGGGCGTGGGAGGCGCTCAAAGGGGCTCCCAAGGTCCGCATCCATACCTTTCTATCCACCTCCGACATCCATCTTAAGTATCAGTTCCGCATCAGTCGGGAGGAGGCGCTGAAGCGGGCGGTCGAGATGGTGCAGCGCGCCCGCGGGTACGTGGACGACGTCGAGTTCTCGCCGATGGACGCCAGCCGGTCTGACCCAAACTATCTGTACGAAGTGTTGGAGGCGGTCATTGAGGCAGGGGCCGGAACCATCAATATTCCGGACACGGTGGGATATGCCACCTCCCAGGAATTCGGTCTCCTGATCCGTGGGATTCGCGAACGGGTCAGGAGCAGCGCCAGGGCCGTGATTTCGGTCCACTGCCATAATGATTTGGGGCTTGCGGTGGCCAATTCGTTGGCAGCGGTGATGGAAGGAGCCGGGCAAGTGGAATGCACGATCAACGGGATCGGTGAACGGGCCGGCAATGCCTCGCTGGAAGAAATCGTCATGGGGCTGCGGACTCGCAAGGATTTCTTCGATGCGGACACCGGCATCCGGACCGAGGAGATTTCCAAGACCAGTCGGCTGGTCAGCAAGATCACGGGTATGGTAGTCCAGCCGAACAAGGCCATCGTCGGAGCCAATGCCTTTGCACACACCTCCGGGATTCACCAGGATGGGCTGCTGAAGGAGAAGAGCACCTACGAGATCATGAAGCCGGAATCCATCGGCCTCGTCCAGAGCAAGCTGGTCATGGGCAAATTGTCCGGCCGTCATGCCTTCCGACAACGACTGGAGGAGTTGGGCTATCGGCTGTCCGAAGAGGAACTCAACCATGCGTTCGACCGATTTAAGCGGCTGGCAGACCAGAAGAAAGAGATGTATGAGGAGGATTTGGAGGTCATCATCTCCGAAGAGATTGCCAAAATTCCGGAGCGGTATGTGCTCAAGAGCCTGCAGATAGAAAGCGGGACCCATCGAGTCCCAACCGCCACGGTAGAGTTGGAGATCGGCGGCTGTCTTGTGAAGCAGACCGGGACCGGCGATGGACCGGTGGATGCTGCCTACCGTACCATTGCAGCCATGACGAAGACCACAAGCCGCCTGCTCACCTATGTGGTTAAGGCCATCACCGGTGGAACCGATGCGCAAGGTGAGGTCTCGGTGCGGATGGAGGAGGGAGGCAGAACCGTCACTGGGCACGGAGCCGATACTGATATCATCGTGGCTTCGGCTCGAGCCTACATGAACGCCCTCAACAAACTGGCTTATTGGGCCTCGAAACAGTCAGATCCGGCACAGAAGGTCGGCTTGATTTGACGAGCGAGCAAGCGGTAGAGTGACGAGTTCATAAGTCAGTTTTTCGATTCTCGAGGGCGATGACAAGATGTGGCTGTGCTGATCACGAAACTCAATGAGTGTCGGGAGTTCCTGGCTGGCGACCATACAATCCTGCGAGAACTGCTGCGTCCCATCCATGGCACGGTTGAGGTTCGCTACAGCCTTGCTCATGGCCGGCTTGAGCCAGGGAAGCGTTCGAAACGCCATCGTCTGGCTTCGACCGAGGTGTACTATTTTCTGTCGGGCTGTGGCTTGTTCCGGGTCGGAGGTGAATCAGCGGCGGTGGGGCCAGGGGCAGTGGCCTATGTGCCGCCTGGAGCAGTCCAGTCGTTGGAGAATACGGGGACAAGCGTGATGGAGTTCTTGTGTTTGGTGGATCCAGCCTGGCAGGCGGAGGACGAGAAAGTACTGGAGTAGGGGCACTTCGGACACCCCTGCCGGCTGTAAGGGGGATAACGAGTGAAAGCGACGATTGCGGTGCTGTCTGGTGATGGGATTGGGCGTGAGGTCGTGCCCGAGGCTGTCAAACTCCTCAAGGCGGTTGGTGAACGATTTGGGCAAGTCTTCGAATTCGTTTCTGGAGATGTCGGTGGGCAAGCCATCGACAAGGTCGGTGTGCCCCTTCCCCAGGAGACCCTCACGCTGGCGAAGCAGAGTGCTGCTGTGCTGCTGGGGGCGGTCGGGGGGCCGAGATGGGAAAGGTTGGACTACAGCCTCCGTCCGGAGCGAGCGTTACTCGGGTTGCGGGAGCAACTCGGGCTGTTTGCGAATCTCCGTCCTGCCAAGCTCTACCCCATGCTTGTCGAGGCGTCCACACTCAGGCGCGACGTCATCGAAGGGCTTGACCTGTTGGTTGTGAGAGAGTTGACTGGAGGAATCTATTTCGGCAAGCCGAAAGGGATCGAGAAGATCCCTGGCGGAGAGCGAGGCATCAATACAGAGGTATACACGACCGAGGAGATCCGACGCATTGCCAAGGTCGCGTTCGAAGCGGCTCGCAAACGGAAACGGCGGGTCACGTCCGTGGACAAAGCCAACGTCCTCGAGTCCTCTGAGCTCTGGAGGCGGGTCGTCAACGAGGTCCATCGCGATTATTCTGACGTTGAGTTGAGCCACATGTACGTTGACAACTGCGCCATGCAACTTGTCAAAAACCCCAGACAGTTCGATGTGCTGGTGACGACCAACCTGTTCGGTGACATTCTGAGTGATGAGGCGGCAATGTTGACCGGGTCCATCGGGATGCTTCCCTCCGCCAGCCTGGGTGCACACGTGGGTCTCTATGAGCCGATTCACGGCAGTGCTCCTGATATCGCCGGGAAGAACCTGGCCAACCCGATCGCGACGATCGCGTCGGCGGCCATGATGTTAACGTACACGTTCCATCTGGAAAAGGAAGCAGAAGCGGTCGAGAGCGCGATCCTCAGGACGCTCGACCAGGGATATCGGACAAAAGACATCCATAGTCCCGGAACCAAGCTGGTCGGCACGGCTGAAATGGGGAATGCTGTCCTGAAGAACTTTATGCAGGGGTGAGAGAGCATGGTGCTGGTTTCCGCGAAGCCCGGTACGATCTGTACCATCGTCGGTATCGGAGCGCCATCGCATGCCGGAGATGGAGGCCAAGCTATTGAGGCCTGCCTCAACGAGCCCAAGAGCCTCGCGCTGGATAGTAATGGACACCTGTACATTGCCGATTCAGAAAATCATGCAATCAGAAAGGTCGAACTCCGGACGGGGATCATTACTACGGTTGCAGGATGTCCAGGAGGCTTACCTAGTCCTGCTGACAGGCAGTGCTCGCCGATGACGACGTCCGCCGATCTCACCGAAGAGGATCCGCTGGGCTGTTCCAGCCAGGCAACCCAGGAGAAGTTTGCCCAATTGGCTGACCTCAGCGGCACGGTCCGGTTTGTAGTGGGAGCATCGCCCACGGGTGGGCGGTTTCGCGGAGACGGTGGTCCGGCGAGCAGCGCGACGCTCAATTTTCCCTCGGCCGTGGCGGTGGATGAGAGGGGTAACCTGTACATCGCGGATGCCATGAACCATCGGGTCAGAAAGGTCGACGCAGTCACTGGCATCATCTGTACCGTTGCGGGAACTGGGCAACGGCGCTTCTCTGGCGACGGCGGTCTGGCCATTGCCGCTGCGCTCAATGAACCGGTCGCGTTGGCGGTGGATCACAGGAGGCATCTGTACATCGCCGATCAAAGCAACAATCGGGTGCGCATGGTGGATTTGGATACCGGGGTGATGACCACCGTGGCTGGGACTGGTGAAGCGACCTATAATGGGGATGGGATGCTCGCGTCCGAAGCTGCCCTCGCCGGGCCCAGTGGGCTTGTCGTGGGGCCGGATGGCACCGTATACATCGCTGATACGTTCAATGGGCGAATTCGTGCGGTGGATCCGGAGAGTGGCCTGATCAGGACAGTGGCCGGGGACGGCGGAGAGTATCGATACCAGGCCCAACCGAACGAGTTCTCCACAAGCCTGTCCCGTCCCTATGGCATTGCTCTCGACCAAACCGGTAATATCGTGATCACTGATTCAGACAATCATTTGATTCGGAGATGGGATGAGAGAAAAAAGATCGTGACTCGTGTGGCTGGGAATGGGATGGCACAGTTCGGGGGTGATAGTGGCCCACCTCAGGAGAGCAGTTTGAACTATCCCTTCGGGGTGGCGGTTGACCAGAGCGGGAACATCTATATCGCCGATACGTTCAACCACCGGATTCGTCTGATTGTTGCTTGAACAGTGATCGGGATCTCGTCGCGAATTCTCTTGAAAGGATATGTTGATCCATGCTGAAGACAAAGACGGCCTATCGGGTCGCTGTGGTCGGGGCGACCGGCGCGGTCGGAGCAGAGATGATCGAGGTGCTGGAGGAGCGGAAGTTTCCGGTTGAAACGCTCCGCCCTCTTGCTTCATCCCGATCGGCCGGTGGGACTGTCTCGTTTCAGGGTGCGAATCTCACTGTGGAGCAATTGACCAAGGAGTCATTCGACAAGATCGATTTGGCACTCTTCTCAGCGGGAAGCGACGTCAGCAAAGAATTTGCGCCTGTTGCGGTCAAGGCCGGGGCGATCGTCATTGATAACAGCTCTGCCTGGCGCATGGACAAGAATGTGCCGTTGGTGGTGCCTGAGGTGAATGCCCAGGATCTTTCCTGGCACCGAGGCCTGATCGCCAATCCCAACTGCTCCACGATTCAGATGGTGGTGGCGCTCAAGCCGCTCCACGATGCGGCTCGTGTCACGCGGATCGTGGTGACGACCTTCCAGTCGGTGTCGGGGACGGGGAAAGAAGCGATGGACGAGCTGATGGACGAGTGTAAAGACCTACTGATGTTCAAACAGCCTCGGCCCAAGGTCTATCCGTTCCAGATCGCGTTCAACTGTCTGCCGCACATCGATGAGTTTCTGCCCTCCGGGTACACGAAGGAGGAGATGAAACTGGTTCATGAGACCAGGAAAATCATGGGGGATCACTCGATCACGGTCACCGCGACCACGGTTCGGGTGCCGGTCTACATCGGCCATTCGGAATCGGTCAACATCGAGACCGAACGGAAACTCACCGCCAACGAAGCGCGTGCCCTTCTTTCCACGGCTCCCGGCGTGCAGGTGTACGACGATCCGGCGCACGCTATCTATCCGATGCCGCTCGTCGCGGCCGGCAAGGACGACGTGTATGTTGGGCGTATCAGAGAGGACGAGTCGATTCCGAATGGACTGAACCTCTGGGTGGTGACCGACAATCTCAGGAAGGGCGCGGCGCTGAACGCAGTGCAGATCGCCGAACTCCTCGTGACGTAGTCTATGTCGGAGTGGAACGGCCTGGGTAAACTTTTCATCTTCCTGGGGGTTATCCTTGCTCTCATTGGTGCCCTTGTGACCTTGGTGGGCAAACTGCCCAGTCTGGGCGGAGGGTTCGGGTGGCTCGGCAAGCTGCCCGGCGATATCCTCATCAAACGGGACAACTTCAGTTTTTACTTTCCTCTCACAACCAGCGTGCTGATCAGCGTCGTGGTCAGCCTGCTGCTCTATCTGCTGTTGCTGCTCTTAAGACGATAACCGTCATGCGTGTAGGACTGGGATTCTGGAGCCTGCTCTGTTGGAGCCTGCTGCTCCCTTCCGCCCAGGCGACCGAGCTGGTCCGTGTCCTGTTGTTTCAGGATGTTCAGCGAGTGGAAGTCTCGGCGGGAGAGGGTGTGGCTGTGCGACTCTCGAGCGGCGACGAACGAGTCTTCGAGGCTCCTCTGGTCGTCACCCCGCTCGCTGATGGGATCGTGGTGAACGGGGATCGGCTCCAGACCGAAGGCGTGACGGCTTGGGGACGGCAGGACCTGAGGGTCGCAGTTGAGGGGCAGATCGAGGGCCGGAAGCCGGACCGGCCTACCGAACGGGCAGCCGTGTTTCTGAGACCCTTGTCCCAAGGTGCTATGGCGAGTCCCAGTCCGGCGCCTGTTCTCCAAGCTACGGAGCCAATAGGTACGATGGTGGTGAGCGGGGCTCTGCATGTCATGCGGCGTGGCCAGGGTCTCATGGTGATCAATGCAGTTGACTTGGAGGAGTACGTGAAGGGAGTGGTGCCCTCGGAGGTGAGTTCGAGCTGGCACCAGGAGGCGCTCAAAGTTCAAGCAGTCGCCGCTCGGACTTACGCGCTTTATCAGCGGATGATCAATGCGGGCCGTGACTACCACTTGGTGGACAGCATCCAGGATCAGGTCTATCGCGGCCGCCACGGCGTGGACCCTCGAGTGCAGCAGGCAGTCGAGGACACGCGAGGGATCGTGGTTACCCACCTGAACGCTCCGATTCTGGCCGCCTTCTCGTCGACTGCTGCCGGTCAGACCGAGGATGCGGTCAATGTCTGGTCAAAAGATCTGCCGTACCTGAAGGGCGTAGAGTGTCCCTTCGACTCGAATTCTCCCTATTATCAGTGGCGGACCTCGTTCAAGGTCGTGGATCTGGAAACCAATCTGAGACAAAAAGGAATGACGGTGGGCACCATTGCCAGCGTCACGCCTATCTCATATAGCCGTGCCGGCCGTGTGGCCAGGGTCAGGATTCTCCATTCGAATGGGGAACTGATCCTTCGTGGCGAGGACCTTCGGCGCGTGGTGGGGTATGCCGTGATCCCAAGCACGCAGTTTGAGGTCGAAACGGTCGGGTCGGAACTGGTCCTTTCAGGATACGGGGCAGGGCATGCGGTCGGTCTCTGTCAGTGGGGGGCCAAGGAACTGGCCGAACAAGGGTATCCCTTTCCCGCCATTCTGCAGTATTACTTTCCGGGGACCGAACTCAAGGACGCGAGGCTGTTGGAGTCAGTCTCTCCGTCCACTCCCTGATGGTACTCACCGAGTTTGATTTTCCGTTCGACCCGACGCTGATCGCTGACCGTCCCGTCGAACCTCGTGATCAAGCCCGTCTGCTGGTCGTGCCTCGTCGTCCAGGACCTTGTTCCCATCACCGGATCGTAGAGTTGCCTGCCCTGCTCAGCCCTGGAGACCTCGTAGTCGTCAATGACACGAAAGTCATGACGGTGCGGATGACCGGCCGGAAGCGGCCCGGTGGTGGACGAGTTGAACTGGTGCTGGTGAGGGAGATCAGTACGGACACGTGGGAAGTGTTGCTGAAGGGCCAGGTCAGACCAGGACAGGTGATCGATCTCGGCTGCCGCGCACAGGCCACAGTTGTCGATCGCAGTCCATCGCGCACGACGCTCCGGATTGCAAGCGCCTGTCCGGTCCGCGAGTTGATTCGAGAGATTGGGCAGATGCCGCTGCCGCCTTATATTAAGCGGTTTCCCGCAGAGGAGGATCGGGTCTGGTACCAGACTGTTTTTGCTCGAGCGGAAGGATCCATCGCGGCTCCGACAGCCGGCCTTCATTTTACGGAGAGCCTTCTGGCCGACTTGCGCGCACGAGCGATTGGGATTGCCACCATCACGCTCCACGTCGGGCCTGGGACCTTCCGGCCGGTCAGAACCGAGCGGATTCAAGACCACGTGATGGCATCCGAATGGATCGAGGTGTCCGAAGAAACCGCCGAAGCAGTCCGGCGCACGAAGGTCAATGGCGGACGGGTGCTCGCGGTCGGGACAACCGTCGTGCGAGCTCTCGAAGCGGTTGCCGATGTCGAGGGTCTCGTGCGACCGATCAAGGGTGAGACGGAGCTCTTTATCATGCCAGGGTATCGGTTTCGTGTCGTGGACGCCATGATGACAAACTTTCACCTACCCCGCACGACCCTGCTGATGTTGGGCGCAGCCTTTGTCGGCACAGAGCGTTTGCGGGAGGCGTATCGTGAGGCGATCCGTGCGCGCTACCGGTTTTACAGCTACGGGGATGCAATGTTGATTCTGTAATCGCAGAAACAATTCGCACAACCTTACCTTTCGAGGGGGATATGAAGTTCATTAAAAGGGATCCACTCAAGTTTGATGTCTTTAACGCTCTTGCCCAATTCAGTCAAGGCGAGAAGCTCTCTATCCATGATCCAAAAATAACAGAGAGCTTTATCGGCAGAATTAGGTCTTCTGTAAACGCTTCAAGGGACAACGACGCGTTTCTTTTTGGTCAGCGAACCCAGGCCATGTTCGAGGCGCTCGTTGTTAGCCTCGGGAAGATCGTCATGATGAAGCAAGAGGACGCGGGCGAAGTATTTACAGCTGTCGAGGAGGTAGGCCTGCCCGATGAGCGTTTGGTATTCCATGATGGGACGCAGATGCTCGTCGAAGTGAAAAACCACTACCAGAAGAAAGATCCATTTGAACCGATGGTGTTAGAGGAGAAATATGTAAACGGTTTGAATAAATACGCAAGTCTGATGGGCGTTGAGTTTCGGCTGGCTACGTACTGGGTTAATTTTAATCAGTGGACTTTGGTGTCAAGCAGCACACTCGAGCGAAAATCGGGGAAGGCCATTCTTTCCTGGAAGGACGCCTTTATGTTTAACGAAATGGCGACGTTGGGCGATATGATGATCGGAACAAAGCTTCCGCTGGCGATCACGGTGGTTACGGACAGAAACAAACCACGACCTGTTGGGGGGGATGGGATGGTGAGTTTCCATATAGCTGACATGAAGATCTCCTGCGCAGGCAACTTCATCTCCAGTCAGCTTGAGCGCAACATTGCTTGGTACTTAATCATGCACGGTGATTGGGAAGAACAGGAACCGGAAGCCAAGATCACAGATGGACAACTCGATGAGATCACGTTTGAATGGCTTCCAAACACATATCATGCAGAACCTGATAAGTACGATGAGCAGGGCTTTGCCATCATCGGGAGCCTTAGCGGTATGTTCTCGAGATATTACAGGCAGATGACGTTGCAGGATGGGCGGATTGGTCAAATACGAGTTGACGTCTCTCCTGGTTCCCTAGGGCAGCTGATACCTGAAGATTATAAGGGGCAAACTTTGCCGCTTTGGAGAATGGTGCAACAACCCAAGGATAGGCAGAACAATGAAAAATAGTGCTGCGAATTGTCTTTGCCAGGCTGCTCAAAAGGACCGCCCAACGAGGCCGCAGGGAGTGCGGCGACTGAGGCATACGCTTTTCGGTATGTCGCAGGGAGACGCGCGACTGAGAACGAAGTTGGAGGGCTTTTTCAGCAGCCGTTAGAGGAGTTCCTTGTGGATCTGAATCGGGACCACTGTTTTCATGGATTCCTTGTATGCCGCCAAGGCGCGCTGCTGCTTCTGGAGCAGCACATCCTGCAAAATCCTTTCATTGGCAGAGGGACCGGCCGTGGACCCAGCTGGATTCAGACGAGCCATGAGGGCTTGGGCCTCCACGATCTCAGCTGGTGTGAGCGCCACCGCGTCGCGGACGACCGTTCGGGCTTTATCACCTAACAGCTCATTGGCATGGAGCGACTCAAAGAGCGATGGGGTCAAGCGATTAGCCGCCAGCACGCGACGGTACAGCTCGGGATCGAACTTGCCGTTCCGATGAAAGTCTTCGCGCTGAATAATGTCGTCGCGCAGTTCGTCGGTGGTGACGGTCAAGCCCATATCCTTGGCCGCGAGTATCCAGAGTTTGTTCTCGATCAGTCCATCAACAACAAACTGCTTCAACGCCTCTTCCTTGAAGTCCCCTTGCACCTTTTCTTTGTAGAATCGGTAGGTGTTCTCGTAGGCGCGCCGATATTCCTCACGGGTGACTTTCAGGTTCCCGACTGAGGCCACGGCGTCGCTTTGCTGTTCCCCGAACCCCCACCAGCCCATCGTAATGACAAACGCGACGGCCAGGATGCCCATAAGGGATTTCAACAGCCAGGGGTACTTCTGCGCGCCTTCCCGCATCAGTTTGATCATGGCGGTTCTCCGTTGCTCAACGAGAGGGAAGAATTGTACCTGGCGTGGGTGCGTGAAGGCAAGGATTCGCGCGGCGACGAGCGCTGCGCGGGTTGGTTGGAGCACAGTGCTGATAAGTTTGTGATATGGTGACAAATTTGCTATACTCGCGGAATAATTGTGAGGAAAGCGTTTGGCGGAGGAGGGTTGGGGACTAAACCCTTTGGGTGCAGGGGTCTATCCCAAAGCGCATGCACTCAACCGGTTTCTCTCGAAGTTTGTGGACCTCCTCATCGTGGCTGCTGTGGGGATGGTTGTTCCCCCGGTCGGATGGTTAGCGGGGCTGGCCTATGTACTGATCGCCGATGGGTTTTCCGGGGGGCAAAGCCTCGGCAAGCGACTGATTGGTCTACAGACCATCGTCCCCCGCGCGCAGACAGCCTCCGGTTTCAAGGAGTCCATCATCAGGAACCTGCCCCTCGCAGCGGCATATCTTCTGTTTCCGGTTCCCTATCTGGGGTGGGCGGTGGCTGGCGCGATCGCGGGGTTCGAAGCCCTCTTGATCATCGGAAACGATCGGGGGCTCCGGCTGGGGGATGAAATTGCGCATACGCAGGTCTTGGATGCTGGCCAACTCGACCTGCGAGACTGAGCGGGTTCGACTGTGTTCGGCGGGACTGTGGGGCCCGCTTCTGGTGTTGTGAGGAAGGGAGACGAACAGTGGGGCTTGCAGCGGATGTCTTAGGATGGTTCTCGAATGATCTGGCGATCGACCTGGGGACCGCGACCACCTTGGTCTATGTCCGCGGGAAAGGCATCGTGCTGAACGAGCCCTCGGTCGTCGCGGTCCAGAAGAAAACGGAAAAGATTCTGGCCGTCGGGGCGGAAGCCAAGAAAATGCTGGGGCGCACCCCAGGCCATATTGCGGCGATCCGGCCGATGAAAGAGGGAGTCATCGCGGACTTCGAGATGGCCGAAAAGATGCTGCGGTATTTCATCACGAAGGCCCACAACCGGAGCGCGTTCGTGAGACCGCGCATCATTATCGGGGTGCCGTCGCGGATTACGCAGGTGGAACAGCGCGCCGTGAAAGATTCGGCTGATCTGGCAGGGGCCCGCGAGGTCTATCTCATCGAAGAGCCCGTTGCGGCAGCCATCGGGGCCGGGCTCCCGATCACGGAGCCGTCCGGCAACATGGTCGTGGATATCGGCGGAGGCACGACCGATATCGCGGTCATCTCGCTCGGGGGAATCGTCTATAGCGAGTCTGTCAAGGTGGCGGGAGACCGCATGGACGAAGCGATCATGAATTACGTGAAAAAGAAATACAATCTCCTGATCGGAGAACACATGGCCGAACGCGTCAAGGTCGAGATCGGGTCGGCCTATCCGTTCGAGGAGAGGAAAACGATGATGATCAAAGGGCGGGATCTGATCTCTGGGATTCCCAGGACTCTGGTGCTCGACGATGCCGAGGTTCGGGA
The DNA here is from genome assembly GCA_050731155.1 of Nitrospiraceae bacterium. Classification (GTDB taxonomy): domain Bacteria; phylum Nitrospirota; class Nitrospiria; order Nitrospirales; family Nitrospiraceae; genus NS-7. Next base: position 15,134 of record JBOHOI010000011.1, read on the forward strand.
AGCTCTTCAGGAGCCCATCGGCACGATCGTGAATGCGATCAAGGTGGCGTTGGAGAACACCCCCCCAGAGTTGGCTGGCGATATCATCGACCGCGGCATTGTGCTGACCGGTGGAGGGTCCCTGTTGAAAGGCATGGATACGCGGTTTCGAGAGGAAACCAATCTGCCAATCATCACGGTGGATGATCCCTTGACCTCGGTGGTGCTGGGGGTCGGTAAGCTCCTTGACGAACTGGACCTCCTGAGTAGGGTCTCGGTGATGTCTCGGGCCAGAACCTCCCACTAAGGCTCCCATCCCCTGTGCGGATGGCCATGTTTCGTTCTACATCCGGAACAAGGAGGGTGACGCTGGTCCTGGTGGCCCTCCTCCTCTCGGCTCTTCTCGTGCTTCCCACACAGAGCCAGAGACTGCTGCAACAGATCGGGGTGCCGCTCGCGCCGATCGTGACCCTCCCAATCGAGGCCCTGGCCGCGTTGGACCGCAGCCTACGGGATGTGTGGGAAGGATATGTGGCGTTGCATGAGGTTCACGAAGAGAACCTACGGCTGCGTCGTGAGGTCGAGCTGTTGCACCATCAAAATAGTCGGCTTCGGGAAGCTGCATCGGCCAGCCAGCGTCTGACGGCCTTGCTTGAGTTTAAAGGGCGGGCTGCGTCGCAGACCGTCGCGGCGCAAGTGATCGGCCGTGAGGTGACCAACTGGTATCGCGCGGTGATGGTGAACAAGAGCGAAGGGGATGGGGTCCGGGTCGAAATGGGGGTCATCACGCCGGCTGGAGTAGTCGGGCGCGTGGTGAAAACCACCGCGTCTGCCTCGATGGTGCTGCTTGTCACTGATCCCAATAATGCGATCACGGGGCTGATTCAGCGGACCAGGGATGAAGGCATTGTGGAGGGAACGGCCCAGGGGCTCGCGCGGATGAAATATCTTCCCCTTCTTTCTACCGTTCGGGCGGGGGATCGAGTCGTCACCTCGGGTCTCACCGGCGGGTTTCCGAGGGGACTTCCCATCGGGGTGATCACGAGTATCGACAAGATGGAGGGCGATCTATTCCAGTCTGCCGAAATTGTCCCGGACGCGGATTTGGCCAGGCTTGAAGAGGTGTTGATCATCACCGTGCCTCGAGGGGAGGTGGACCCGGATGCGGGTTTGTTGCCGGCCCAACCGCCTCAGCAGAGGACGCCGTGAAGCAGGTGCTCTATCTAACCCTCGTGTTCGGCCTGGTGCCGATCCAGACGACCGTCCTTGCTCATGCCAGCGTTGGCGGCATACGGCCCGATCTGTGTCTGGTTGCCGCGAGTCTGGTGGGACTTTTCACCGGCGAGCTCGAGGGGCTCCTGCTGGGATTGGCCATGGGTTTTGTGCAGGATCTCTTCTCAGCGGGAGAGCTCTGGCTCAATCTCGTGACCAAAGGGTCTGTCGGGTTCCTTGCTGGGGTGGCAGGCAGGTATGTGGCGAACGCCACGACGATCACGGCGCTGGCTGCCATCCTGGGACTGTCGTTCCTGTCCGGGACAGTCTTCCTGTTTACCGTGGGACCGGGAGGACTCAGGGATGCCTCCTTTGCCGTTCGGGCAGTGCTGCTGCCCCAAGCGATGTGGGATGCGGCTCTGGGGGCGGGACTGTACTGGCTATTGGCGAAGCGTTTCCGGAGAGAGCAAGCGATTCTGGAAGGGTCATCTGGCTTGGGATCGCTCATGCGTTGATCGGGGTTTGGCTGGGACCCACCTCGCAGCCACGAGAGGTCATGTCCTGATGAGTGAACGCGGAATTCAAGGCGATGAGCTGCGCGAGCTGCAACGGCGTCTGACCATCCTGAAGATCGGGTTGTTGCTGGTGGTCGGGCTGTTGGCGCTTCGCCTCTGGCATCTCCAGATCCGCGAGGGTCCATACTATCGCGATCTCTCCCAGACCAATCTGACCCGCTCGGTCGTCTTGGAACCAGCCCGTGGTCTGATCTATGACCGTAACGGCGTGCTGCTGGCGAACAACGTCCCGAGCTTCAGCCTCTACGTCACCCTTGAAGACGTCAAGGACCGCGAGGAGCTGATCCAGAAGCTCATGACGCTGGTGGGGCTCGATGAGTCCAGGCTTCGGAAGAAACTGTCCGAGCGAGGGAGCAAACTGGGGCAGAGGAAAGTCAAGGACCGTTTGACGCTGCGGGAGGCAGCGCTGATTGAATCCCATCGGCTGGATCTTCCTGGCGTGATGATTCAGGCGGAATCTCAACGGAATTTTCCGACGGGACTGACAGCCTCGCATGTGATCGGGTATGTCGGAGAGGTGTCAGCGGATCAACTGGAGCAGGCTGACTATGCGGACCTCCATCAGGGCAGCATCGTGGGCCAGTATGGGGTTGAGAACACCTATGACCGTTTCCTGAGGGGGCGCGCAGGGCAGAAGTTGATTGAAGCGGACGCGCTGGGACACGAGAAACGGACGGTTTCGGTGGAGAAGCCGCAGGCTGGGGATGACCTGTATTTGACCATCGACCTTCGCCTCCAGAAGCTGGCGGAGGAGTTGTTGGGTGACGAGGCTGGCGCCATTGTGGCCCTCGACCCGAAGACCGGGGAGGTGCTGGCGCTGGCAAGCAGGCCCGCCTTTGATCCGAACATGCTCTCGCGGGAACTGACCGCCAAGCAGTGGGAAGAGATCGTCCAGCATGAGGGGCGTCCGCTGACCAATCGGGTGACGCAAGGACAGTATCCGCCCGGCTCAACATTTAAAATCGCCATGGCTGCTGCTGCGCTCGAGACCAAGACAGTCGAACCCTCCACGCAGATCCGATGCGCGGGCGGCTATCAGTTTGGCCGGCGCTTCTACCGGGACTGGAAGGCTGGCGGGCATGGACTGATGAACGTGACTCAGGCGCTGGTGCAATCGTGCGATGTGTTTTTTTATACCGCCGGCCAGCGAATGGGGATCGATACCATCGCCTCCTATGCGAAACTGTTTGGCCTCGGTAGCCCAACCGGCATCGAGCTTCCATCCGAGCGGCTCGGGATCGTCCCATCGACTGACTGGAAGGAAAAAGTTCGAGGCGAAGCATGGTTACCGGGCGAGACCATTTCCGCTTCCATCGGCCAGGGATATGTGACCGTGACGCCGATCCAAATGGCCTCCCTCACCGCGACGGTGGCCAACAACGGCGTCCCGGTTCGGCCCCGACTCGTCAGGGCGGTGATGGATCGCGCGACCGGGCGTGTGCTGGAATTGCCGAGCGTGCCGCTGAGCCGGCTGAGCGTCAAGCCCGAAACGCTTACGATCATTCGGAATGCGCTCGCCGGCGTGGTGGCTGAGGGAACCGCGACGCGCGCCAAATCCTCCCTGGTGACCATTGCCGGGAAGACCGGTACAGCGCAGATCACCGCGCTTCGGTCAGGACCGGAGAAAGATATTCCGAAGAAGTTCAGGGACCACGCCTGGTTCGTCTCGTACGCGCCGGTCGAAGCCCCGCGCATCGCGGTGACGATCCTGGTCGAACACATGGGGCATGGAGGGTCGGCGGCGGCGCCGCTGGCCAAACAGATGATCGAGACCTTCGTGAAACTGACGCCCTACGAGCCTCGAGTCGTCCAATCGGGATCGGAGGCAGGGCCGATCCTGACGACTCTGCGGACGCAAGATACCCCATGATTGACCGCGTGCTGGACAACCGGCAGTTCGATAGTTTCGAGTGGCGGTTTGTGGCTGTCGTCTGTGCCATCCTGGCGGTCGGCGTCCTATCCATTTACAGCGTGACCTATGTCCAGCCCGGAGGCGGTCTTCCACTGTACGTCAAGCAGTTGATCTGGATCCTGATCGGGTGCGCGGCCTTTACGATCATGCTCCTGTTCGACTATCACCAGATTTCTCGAGTGTCGTACACCCTCTATGTGATCGTGCTTGCGTTGCTGGTCGTGGTCTTGATCACCGGGAAGACGAGCCGCGGCGCACAGCGGTGGATCCCCGTCGGTCCCTTTGCGTTTCAGCCCTCTGAGTTCGCGAAGCTGGTGCTGATCCTTGTGCTGGCCAATTACTATGCCAGGGCTCCCCGCGAGGGGTGGCTGCAACGGGTCGTGTTGCCTGGCCTGATCATGATGCCGGGTCTGCTCCTGATCTTCAAACAGCCTGATCTTGGCAGCGGACTTAGCTTTCTGGCGATTTACGCGGCGATGCTCCTGGTAGTGGGCGTGCGGTCCAAGGCCTTGGGCATTATTCTGCTCTTTTCGCTCATGCTGTTTCCGTTCGCCTGGGAGGTGATGTGGGGGTCGCTCCACGACTACCAGCGACAGCGGATCATGAGCTTCGTGGATCCCACCTATGATCCCGGCGGAAAGGGGTACCATGCGCTGCAGTCGCGCATCGCCATTGGGTCGGGGGAGCTCCTGGGAAAGGGGCTGTACGGCGGGACACAGAGTCAACTCAAATTTTTGCCGGAAGGGCACACCGACTTTGTCTTTGCGGTATTCGCCGAAGAGTGGGGATTTCTGGGAATCCTGGTGCTGCTGGCTCTTTTCGTTGGATTGATCATTCTGTCGGTAGAGATTGCATACACTGCCAAGGACATGCTCGGCGCATTGTTGGCGGCCGGGGTCATCGCGATGATCTGCTTCTGCGTGGTGGTGAATATCGGTATGACCGCGGGCATGTTCCCGATCGTCGGGATCCCGCTGCCCCTGATGAGCTACGGGGGCAGTGCGATGGTTGCGACGATGGCTGCCCTGGGACTTTTGCTGAATATCAAGCGGAGACGCCTGACGCTGTTTTATTAACACGAACATGAGGGCGGGCGGCGTGGGCGAGGGAGCGGCACAGGCTGGAGCCTCAAGCCCATCGCCTCTCGCGATCAATCACGGTTCTTGACCGGGCACATTTTGATGAAGCAGTCTGCGGGAGCGCCGGGGCTCGTTGTGACTGAGTAGGCCCTCCGCGAGCGATCACGTTATCGCGGCGGCTCACGGAGTGGAGCAACCGAGGCGGTAGCCCGGACTGCGAGGAGCGAACATGGGGCAGGAAATTGCCATCAGCATCACTCGGGAGGAAACCCGCGTGGCTGTCTTGGACAACGGTGTCGTGACGGATCTGTACGTCGACCGGGCCAAGCAGAAGGACTTTGTCGGGAACATTTACAAAGGCAAAGTGGTGAAGGTCTTGCCGGGCATGCAGGCAGCTTTCGTCGACATTGGCTTGGAACGAGCCGCGTTCATCCACGTCTCTGACCTCTCCGTGGACACGGAGCCTGGTGATACCCTCGTGGACAGCGACGAGGATGACAAAGGTCCCGAGGTGCCGCGGCCTCGTCGCCAGACGACACGTCCTATCGAGCAACTCCTGCAGGAGGGCCAAGAGCTCATGGTACAGATCTCGAAGGGACCGATCGGGACCAAGGGGCCACGGGTCACGACGTATGTCTCCCTGCCGGGGCGGTCCCTCGTCTTTATGCCCAACGTGGACCACATCGGCGTGTCGCGGAGGATTCCGAAGGAGGAAGAGCGAGCTCGGCTGAAGGAGATCATGAAGCGGCTGCGCCGGCCCGGCTACGGCTACATCGTTAGGACGGTGAGCGAAGGCGTCAAGGAAGACGATCTCCGATCCGATGTCGAGTTTCTGGACGTCCTCTGGCAGGATGCCTTGAAAAAGCGCGAGGAACTGCCGGCGCCGAGCTTGCTGCATAGTGATCTGACGCTGACGTTCCGCGTCGTTCGCGATCTCTTTACCAAGAAGGTGGAACGCCTGCTCATTGACTCCAAAGAGGAATATGAAGCGGTGAAGGATTTTGTCCACCGCGTGCTTCCTGAGCAGACCAACCGGATTCACTATTACGATAAGGAAGAAAGCCTCTTTGACCATCTGGGAATCGAGATGGAAATCTCGCGCGCGCTCAACCGCAAGGTGTGGTTGAAGTCCGGCGGGCATATCGTTGTGGATCATACCGAGGCGATGACGGTCATCGATGTGAACACAGGACGGTATGTGGGAAAGCGCGATCAAGAAGAAACCATTCTCAGGAACAATCTGGAGGCGGTCAAAGAGATCGCCTACCAGATCAAATTGCGTGGGATCGGCGGGATCATCATTATTGATTTCATCGACATGGAGCGCGAGAAAAATCGGGAGAAAGTCTATCAGGCGCTGGTGGATGCGATGGCCAGCGACAAAGCACGGACCAGAATTTCCCGTATCTCCGATCTGGGTTTGGTCGAGATCTCGCGCGAACGCGTTCGTGAGGATCTCCTGCGGACTATGTCCGAACCCTGCCATTACTGTGAGGGGCGAGGCTACACGAAATCACCCACGACAGTGGCCTATGAGGTCTTCCGTGAGATCCGACGGATCGGGAGGTTATCCGACGAGCAAAAGATCGTGGTCTGTGCCCATCCAAGCGTCGCCGGGCTTTTTCAGGATGAAGAACACCAGGGGATCGAAGATCTGGAGCGTGAGTACGGTGTGAAGATCATCGTGAAGGCTGATCTGACGCTGCATTTAGAGCAGTATGACATCGTCGTCCTCTAACAGGGTCGCCTGGCGCTTCTGGATCAGTGGCCCGCTCACGACAGGATGCACACACGACAGGGTGACAGAGTAGGCTGGGTGCTCCATGCTGAACACGCCGTCGCTGCGAACCTGGTTTGTGTTGCGTGTGGTGAGGGGGCTGGGCGATGCAACTGTGTGTCGGCTCGTCCAGGCCTTCGGTTCGCCGGAGGCTGTGCTGGCTGCCTCGGCGGATGAATTGGGGAACCTCGGAGGCCTGAGCAACTCTCTTGCGCAAGCGGTTCAGCGAGGTCTGGATCGTGAAACCCAACAAGAGATCGATCGAGAACTCAAAGCGCTTGAGCGATTACGGCTGTCGGTCGTGACGTACCTCGACGCCAGCTACCCGCCTCGCCTCAAGACGATTCACGATCCTCCCCCGTTGTTGTACGTGAGCGGCGGGCTGAGCGAGGCAGACCACCATGCGGTCGCGATCGTGGGAGCCCGGCGCGCAACCCAAGCCGGCCGCCTGCTGACCGAACAATTGAGTCAAGAGCTGGCCTCGGCGGGGTTCACCATCGTCAGCGGTCTGGCACGAGGAATCGATGCGGCTGCCCATCGGGGAGCGCTGGCGGCTCAGGGGCGAACCGTCGCGGTCCTAGGCTGCGGGATCGACCGTACCTATCCGCCGGAACATCAGACGCTCAGGAAGCAGATCGAATCGAACGGAGCCGTGGTGGCCGAACTGCCTCTTGGGGCCTATCCTTACGGGTACCATTTCCCCCGTCGGAACCGGATCATCAGCGGAATGTGCCTGGGGGTGGTGGTCACGGAGGCGGCGATCCAGAGCGGGTCGCTCATCACGGCGAGACTGGCTGCCGAACAGGGGCGTGAAGTCTTTGCCGTTCCGGGATTCGTGAAAGCAGCAAACAGCCGTGGTCCCAACGGCCTCATCAAGCAAGGGGCGAAGCTGGTTGAGAGCGTCGAGGATATCATTGAGGAGCTCCTGCCGCAGCTTGATGGTTCATTCCGGGAGCGGCTGAAGGGTCGCGCCCCTCTCCCGACCGCGGCAACGCCGCAGTTGGGCAAGGAGGAGACAACAATTTACGACTTGCTTTCCCATGAACCGACGCACATTGATGATCTCATCGCCAAAGCCAGCCTGCCGGCGGCTGAAGTCGCAGTGCTCCTTCTTTCGCTGGAACTTAAAAATTTCATCCGCCAACTGCCCGGTCACTCCTACCTTCGGCTATAATTGACTGGAGAGACTTGAAAAGAACGGTGGCGTCGGGTATATAAGACAACCCCTGTCTGAGCAGGGGAGAGCATCGAGCGAATGCGGGAGCTGACATGGCGAAATCGTTGATCATTGTGGAGTCGCCGGCCAAAGCGCGCACGATTACAAAGTACTTGGGCCGCGGCTATACCGTTATGGCCTCCATCGGCCACGTGAAGG
>JBOHOI010000012.1:0-22723 GCA_050731155.1 Nitrospiraceae bacterium
GATCAGTTCGACGCGTATCCGTCGGCTCGTGCAGGCCGGGGACGTGCGCGGGGCTGCGCGGTGCCTCGGGCGTCCCTACTCGTTGGATGGATCCGTCGTGCAGGGACAGCACCGGGGAAAGGCTCTGGGGTGGCCGACCGCCAATCTCCGGCTTCCCGACGACCGCGTTCTTCCAGCCGACGGGGTCTATGCGACCACGACGGTCTGGAACCAGCGCTCACTTGAATCGGTCTCCTACATCGGCACGCGTCCGACATTCGGTCCTGGCGAGCGCTTACTTGAGGTCTACCTCCTGGACGAGCAGGTGGATCTGTACGGAGAAGCGGTCCGCGTGCAGTTCGTGGAGCGGCTGCGCGGCGACCTGGTGTTCAGCACAGCGGAGGAGCTGTCCGCTCGCATTGACGTGGACGTGAGTCTCGCCAGGCAAACCCTGAGGACTGCGTCGCAGACCGTGATGGACTCGTGAATCATCGTCCTGTCATGAATCAACGCCATCAGCTTCAGACCATGCCGTCGTCGCTTGCGCGTCGCGTGGCCGAGGCCGCACGCGCCACACGGTTGTTCAGGGTGGGGGATCGTCTTCTGGCCGCCGTCTCGGGGGGACCTGACTCGGTCGCGCTCTTGTCCCTGTTGACAGAGTTGGCCTCGTCCTGGAAGTTGGTCCTGTGGGCAATCCATATCAATCACGGCTTGCGCGGCGCGGAATCCGAGGAAGACGCCCGCTTTGTGGCCAGCCTCTGTGAACGGCTCGGCGTGGAGCTGATCAGCGAGCGGGTTGATCTGACCGGCCCTGCTCGTCGCCGATCGAGACAGTCCCTCCAAGAATATGCGCGCGAGGCACGATACGCCGCCATGCAGCGTGTGGGTCAAGACCTTGGCGCGGACAAACTCGCGCTTGGTCATACGGCCGACGACCAAGCTGAGACGCTCCTCATGTGGATGCTGCGCGGGTCCGGAACCACGGGGCTCGCCGGGATCCCGCGCAGCCGAGAGCCTCTGTTCATCCGCCCACTGCTGGAGTTCAGCCGAGCTGAGATTTTGGCTTACCTGGAAGCGCAGGGACTGGAGTTTCGGGAAGACTCGAGCAACGCGAAACTGCTCTACCTGCGAAACCGTGTTCGTCACGAGCTCCTGCCAGCGCTCAAACGGTTCAACCCGGCCGTGCTGAAGGTGCTGGGACGACAGGCCGACATCCTTCGCGAGGAGGATTGCTGTCTGCAACAATGGGTCTCCAAACACCTGGCTCGGATGGCATGCCAAGACGCCGACGGAACCGTTGTGGTCGATCGCGCCGCTCTGCTCGCTCTGCCGCTGGCGCTTCAGCGGCGGATGGTTCGGACCTTGATCCGCCAAACCAGCGGGAGGATCAAGGCTCCAACATTCGGAGCCGTCTCGGCGGTCCTCGATCAGGTGGTCCAGGGACGATCCGGTTCGGCCATCACGGTGCAAGGAGCCCAGATCGCCCGAGAATACGGGCGGATTCAATTTCGTCCCCATCGTGCCATCCTCAACGCGCGTCTCAGCGCCCGTTCCGAGGCAGGGGTGGACGCTGCGAAAGGATTAGCTCTGTCAGTTCCTTCGACCCTGCGCTGGCCACATACCGGCCAGATGATCCGAGTCAGTCTTGGAAGCTCCGCAGCAGCCGACCTGCCCATCGCTCCGACACAACCGCGGAGTATTGCGATCTTCGATGCCGATCGGTTCACGATGGAACTCTTGGTCCGTTCGTGGAGGCCAGGCGACGTGTTCCAGCCTCTTGGCATGGGCGGACGGCGGAAGAAGCTGCAGGATTATTTCGCCGACATCAAGCTGCCCCGCGAAGAGCGGAGCCGGACGCCGCTGGTCATCGCCCCAGAAGGCATCCTCTGGGTAGCAGGTCATCGGCCCGATCACCGGTTCTACGCGACGACTTCAACCAAGCGCACGTTGGTCGCGGAGCTTCTGGACTGCACGCCGCCCAAGGGAGACTAACCAGCATGGAGCGCATCTTCGGACGACCCATCGTGACCCAAGAGGAGATGCGCACGCGCATCAGAGAGCTGGGCCGACAGATCACGGCGGACTACGCCGATAAGGATCTCGTCCTGGTTGGAATCCTCAAAGGGGCCTACGCGTTCTATGCGGACCTGGCCCGCGCCCTCCGGATCCCGATGCGGGTGGACTTCCTCGTCGTCACCAGTTACGGCTCGAAGGCCAAGCCGTCCGGCAAGGTCAAGATGGTGACCGACTTGACCGAAGATATCGCCGGTCGCGATGTCCTGCTGGTGGAAGACATCGTGGACTCGGGCCTGACCGTCCAATACCTGTTGAAGACCTTAGGCCGGCGAAAGCCCAAATCCATCAAAGTCTGTGCGCTGCTCAGCAAGCCGGAGCGCCGGAAAGTGGACGTGACCATCGACTACGTCGGGTTCAACATCCCCAACAAGTACGTGGTCGGGTACGGCCTTGATTATCAACAGAAGTACCGTAACCTGCCCTATTTGGCGGTCCTTGATACCGTGGACGACGAGGGGCAAGGCTTCTAGCGCCGCTGTTGTCAGTTTCTACGAGACTATGTTAGACTCCAACAAAGTTGCATTCGTAGTCCCGGCTTTAGCAAGTGGGTGGGGAGCAGTCGGATGAACTCTCGGGTGAAAAATCTGCTGTTCTGGGTGGTCGTGGGTCTGTTCATGATCCTGCTGTTCAACCTGTTCAGCGTCCCGACCCATGCCCCGGAAGAGGAGGTCATTTTCAGCGACTTCATGGCGCAATTGGATAAAGGCGAGGTCACCAAGGTCATCATCAAGGCCAATCATATCAGCGCGATCCTGAAGGACGGGACCCGGATCAGGACCTATTCGGCTGAGTATCCGGACATGGTGAAGGTGCTCAGGGAGCGAAATGTCCAGATCGAAGCCAAACCGCCTGACGAGAATCCGTGGTACGTCAACTTCCTGTTCACGTGGGGTCCCTTCATTCTGTTTATCGGCCTGTGGTTCTTCCTGATGCGGCAGATGCAAATCGGCGGGAACAAGGCGCTCTCGTTCGGGAAGAGCCGCGCCCGCCTGCTGACAGAGGAACGGAAGAAGGTCACCTTTTCTGATGTGGCCGGGATTGATGAAGCTAAGGAAGAAGTAGCAGAGATCATCGAGTTCCTCAAGGACCCCCGCAGGTTTCAGAAGCTGGGCGGTCGGATCCCCAAGGGCGTCCTGATCGTGGGGCCACCTGGCACGGGGAAAACGCTACTGGCCAAGGCCATCGCGGGAGAAGCGGGGGTCCCGTTCTTCAGCATCAGTGGATCGGACTTCGTCGAAATGTTCGTCGGGGTCGGAGCCTCGCGCGTGAGAGATCTCTTCGAGCAGGGCAAGAAGCATGCGCCCTGCATCATCTTCATCGACGAGATCGACGCAGTGGGCCGGTTGCGTGGAGCCGGGCTTGGCGGCGGTCATGACGAGCGTGAACAGACGCTGAACCAGCTCCTCGTCGAAATGGACGGGTTTGACACGACCGAGGGCGTCATCTTGATCGCGGCGACCAATCGGCCGGATATCCTGGACCCGGCGCTCATGCGCCCAGGACGATTCGATCGGCAGATCGTGGTCAATCGGCCTGACTTGAGGGGCCGCGCCGAGATTCTCAAGGTGCACACGAAGAAGGTGCCTCTTGCTCCTGATGTTGAACTCGAGAAGATCGCCCGCGGAACGCCCGGTTTCTCCGGCGCCGATCTCGAAAATCTGGTCAACGAAGCAGCCCTCTGGGCGGCCAGGCAGGATAAGAAGTCCGTCGAGCTGGTTGATTTTGAAACGGCCAAAGATAAGGTCCTCATGGGCGTCGAGCGGAAGAGCCTGATCCTGAGTGAGGATGAAAAGCGGACCACCGCCTATCATGAGGCCGGCCATGCGCTGATGGCGAAGCTGCTGCCGGGCACCGATCCGGTCCACAAGGTCACGATCATCCCGCGCGGCCGCTCGTTGGGAGTGACCATGCAGCTTCCGACTGATGACCGGCACAATTATTCCAAGGAGTTCCTGTACAACACCCTGGCGATTCTCATGGGCGGACGGGTCGCGGAAGAGCTGGTCCTCAAACACATCACGACGGGCGCCGGGAACGACCTCGAGCGCGCCACGGATCTGGCTCGTAAGATGGTCTGTGAGTGGGGGATGAGCGAGCGGTTGGGCCCCCTGACCTTCGGGAAAAAGGATGAAGAAATTTTCCTAGGACGCGAAATCGCAACGCGACGGGATTTCAGCGAACAGGTAGCGATCGAGATCGACCACGAGATCAAACGGTTAGTGACCGAGAACTACGAACGCGCGAAGCGGATGCTCACCGAACACATGGGCACCCTTCGAGCACTGGCCGAGGCGCTTTTGGAAAAAGAAGTGCTGGATGCGCTTGAGATCGACCAGATCGTTCAGCAAGGATCGGTTCCCCAAACCGTGCCCGTCTAACCCGGGTCGCCGGATATCGTGGCGGTCCGCCTCCACCTAGCCAGTACGGAGACAGAGTGTTCAGCCGTTACGTCCGTCACGAGCGAAGGATCTCCTTCTTTCCCGCATGCCTGCATCCTCCGAACCTCCCGTGACTGGCCTCACCGCGGCTTAGGCGAGCCTTCCATGCCGAATCTCAACACCGTCCCAGGCTCAGAGACCCTGAGAGCGAGAGGACGACCGATTCCGTTCAATTCCGGCGCCTTGCTCATGGGAGTCCTCAACGTGACACCAGATTCGTTTTCGGACGGTGGGCGGTATGACGAGCCGGAAGTTGCAGTTCAGCAGGCCTTGGCCATGATCGAGCAGGGAGCCGATCTCATCGACATCGGGGCTGAATCATCACGGCCTGGGTCTGATCCGGTAGAAGAGGAAGAAGAAATCCGCCGGTTGCTACCGGTGATCACAGCAGTCTGCCGTCAGGTCTCCATTCCCGTGTCAGTTGATACGACGAAGGCCAGCGTGGCCCAACGAGCGCTTGATGCCGGCGCTGCCATCGTCAACGACATCGGCGCGCTTCGGTTCGATCCAGCGATGGGGCAGGTCGTCGCCAAGGCAGGCGCTGGCCTCGTCCTGATGCACATGCAGGGCACCCCGAAGAGCATGCAACGCGACCCGCAGTACCGCGATATCATCGCTGAAGTCCGGCAGTTCTTCGTCGAACGAATGAAGACTGCGGAAGAGGTCGGAATCGATCCAGAACAGATCTTGCTTGACCCTGGGTTCGGGTTCGGCAAAAATGTTACCCATAACCTGACGCTGCTGATGCAGCTCGATCAATTCGCGACCTTGGGCCGCCCGATTGTGGCAGGGGTCTCAAGAAAAGCCTTCATCGGGCAGGTGCTGAACCGGCAGGTCGGCGAAAGGCTGATGGGGACAGCGGCGGTGGTGGCGGTGGCCGTTCTGCGTGGAGCCCGGATCGTGCGAGTGCATGACGTGGGACCCATGCGGGACGTGGTGAGGATGGTCGAAGCGATCCGTCACGCGTGATGCGTCATGCGTGATCTGTGATAGGAACCGATCACTCACCACCCATGACTCATTACGGATCACGGAGAAAAGTGCATGCGTAAGCTGTTCGGAACAGACGGCGTCCGGGGTGTCGCCAACCTGGAACCGATGACCAGCGAGACGGCTATGAAGCTTGGGCGGGCTGCCGCCTATCTCTTCCTCCGACGGACGGGACGCCATCAAATTGTCATCGGGAAAGACACTCGCCTGTCCGGCTACATGCTGGAATCGGCGCTGACGTCCGGCATCTGCTCGATGGGCGTGGATGTGCTCTTGGTCGGGCCCATGCCGACTCCCGCGATTGCGTTTCTGACCAGGAGTCTCCGAGCGGATGCAGGTGTCGTGATCTCGGCCTCGCACAATCCCTACCAGGATAACGGAATCAAGTTTTTTTCGAGCGATGGGTTCAAGCTTCCTGACGAAATGGAAGCGCGGATGGAATCGCTGATTGTTTCCGGCGAAATCGAGCACCTGCGTCCAACCGCAGCCGCGGTGGGTAAGGCCTTCCGGATCGACGATGCGGAAGGACGGTATATTGAGTTCGTCAAGCGGTCGTTGCCGAGGGAGATGGACTTTCAAGGCCTCAAGGTGGTCGTGGATTGTGCCAACGGCGCCGCCTACAAAGTCTCTCCGACGGTGTTGCGGGAGCTAGGAGCAACCGTCGAGGTGATCAGCAATAAACCGGACGGGATGAATATCAACGCCGCTTGCGGCGCCGTGCACCCGGAACGATTGCAGGAAGCCGTGCGACAGCACAAGGCCGACGTGGGACTGGCTCAGGACGGGGATGCCGATCGGGCGGTGTTCGTATGCGAGCAGGGGAACATTATGAATGGGGACCACATCATGGCCGCGCTCGCCCTCGATCTTCAGGCGCGGGGGCACTTGAAGCGAGACACCGTCGTTGGGACCGTCATGAGCAATTTCGGCCTCGAATTGGCTCTTGGGAAGGCTGGCATCATGCTGGTTCGAACGCCCGTGGGCGATCGCTATCTGCTGGAGCGGATGCTCGCAGATGGCTACAACTTCGGCGGCGAGCAGTCAGGGCACTTTATTTTCCTCGACCATAATACGACGGGAGATGGGCTCATTTCAGGGCTCCAGGTCTTGTCGATGATGAAACGGACCGGTCGTCCCATATCCGACCTGGCCAAATGCATGAAGGCGGTCCCGCAGATCCTCCTCAATGTTCAGGTGAAGGACAAGCCTGACCTTGCAGGACTGCCGGAGGTCCAGCGGGCCATTCAGGCAGGAGAAAGCAGGTTGAACAGCACTGGCCGTGTCCTGGTCCGTTACTCCGGCACGGAACCGCTGCTTCGGATCATGGTTGAGGGGGAACAGGAATCGCTGATCCGGTCAGTGGCCGACGAGCTGGCCGTGGTGGTCCGTGCACGTCTCGGGTAGGATCCTTTGCTTCTTCCTTTGACCGCCTGTTTCCTTGCGGGACTGGCGCTCGGTTCCTATCTTCCCTACGTTCCTGTCACGATCCTCCTCCTGCTGACCCTCGTCGGAATCGTGCTGACCTTTCTCGAACGGCGAGAACGGCTCACAACCAGCCGCGGCATGCTCCTGTACGGCAGTCTCTTGGCCGGCCTGCTGTACTGGACCGTGTTCACCTGGACCTCGACCGATACGCACCTGCTCGAACGAGCCGGGCATGACCCGATCAGAGTCGTCGGGACGATCGTGGAACCGGCCCGGCACGCGCCGGGGCGCACGGTGCTGGTTGTCTCGGTGTCGCGACTCGGACAGGGACGTGATACCCAATCAGTCGAAGGGCGGCTCCGCTTAAGCTGGCGAGGACCCGATCGTGAGTTTGGACAGGGCGATTTCGTGCAATTCACGACGAGGGTCCGCGCGCCATCTGGAACCGTGAATCCCGGAGGATTCGATTACGCCGCGTACTTGGAGCGGCAGGGGATTGACGCCGTTGCCTCTGTGTCAGGCCCAGGCCAGGTCACTCTGCTGAGTTCGGGTCTCACCCGCTTACGCTGGGCACCCTGGCGCATCATCGACGAGTGGCGGGAACGCATCCGTCAGGCTGCAGTCAACGCGTTGGAGCGAGCTGCGCTTGGCCTCTACCTCAGCTTGATCGTCGGAGAACGTGGGTACCTGAGCCCTGAGGTACGGGACACCTTCATGGCAACCGGCACGGTCCATATCCTGTCCATTTCAGGATCGCATCTGGGCTTGATTGCGTTCCTCTCGTTCTTCCTGATCAGAGCGACGTGCCGCTGCCTCCCTGTGGTCTGGTTCGAAGCGCTCTCACGACGGATCACGCCGACTCGGTTGGCTGCGTTGGTGACGATTGCTCCGGTCATATTCTACGCGGTGCTAGCGGGAGCGGAAGTCGCGACCGTTCGATCCCTCGTGATGATTCTGTTGTTTCTGCTGGCGGTCTGGCTGGGACGAGCCAAACATCTGCTTCCGATCTTAGCCGCGGCCGCATTGCTCATTCTGATCCATGACCCCCGCGCCCTGTTCGATATTTCGTTCCAGCTTTCTTATGTCTCGGTGCTGGCCATTGCGCTGGTCCTCCGCTGGATAAGTCATGACAATCAGACCGGGCCGTCCGTTCCTGACTCGACAAGCTGGGCAGCGGGAGAATGGCTGTCCCGGTATGTCTGGATCACCGGCGGAGTGACCCTCGTCACGATTCCACTGGTCGCCTACTACTTCAACCAGATCGCCTGGCTGGGACTCGCCACCAACCTCGTGGTGATCCCGCTGGCAGGCCTTGGGCTCGTCCCATTGGGCCTAGGGTCAGCCATTTGGCTGCTGCTGTTCGGCGGGGATTCCTTGCCTGCTGGCCAGCTCAACCAAGCCATGCTGGACTCGCTGGCCAGCGCCATGAGGCTCCTGGCCCATGTGCCCGGGGCCGAGTGGCACATCGCGTCGCCAGCCATCGCCGCCATCGTGATCTTCTACGCACTGCTGTACCTCGCCAGCCAGCCGTGGGGAACAACGACGCTGAGGCGGGGAGCCGCGCTCAGCGTCGCGCTGCTGCTCGGCTGGTGGAGCTGGTCACCCCGCAGCCTGTCGGATGGCGAGATCCTGCGGGTCACCTTCCTGGACGTGGGACAGGGCGATGCCAGCGTCATTGAGCTCCCAGATGGCCAGACGGTGCTGATCGACGCAGGCGCAGCCTACGACACGCTGGATATGGGACGGACCGTGGTCGGGCCGTATCTCTGGGACCGTGGAATCAGGCGACTTGATCACGTGATCGGCACGCATCCGCAGCTCGACCATGTCGGCGGGTTGGCGTGGGTCTTGCGCTCATTCGAGATCGGTCAGTATTGGGGCAATGGGATCGCTAGGGATGAGCCGTTCTACGAACGGTTACGGGAGACGATGCAGGAGCGTGGACTGATAGAGCGCACGGCAGGAGAGGGACAGGCAGTCTTCGACTCCGGCCCATGTCGATTGAGGATACTGAACCCGCCCGCTCGTCACAGCTCAGAGGGATCGTTCACCCGGAACGCGAAAAGTGGCAGCTTACTGAACAATCTGTCGATCGTCACGCGCTTGGACTGCGGCCCGCACTCGTTCTTGTTCACCGCAGACATCGAAGCCGACGCCATCGCACGCCTCAGCAAGGCCAACAGAGCCGCCCGGGTCAGAGTGCTGAAAGTCCCCCACCATGGAGCGCGCAGTTCACTGGACCCCCGTTGGATCGAACAAGTGGGAGCGGAAGCAGCCGTCATCTCCGTGGGGAGCCGCAACCCCTACGGGCATCCGGCGGCCGCTGTCCTCGCAGCCTATGAGAAAGAAGGGGTGCGTCTCTGGCGAACAGACAGGCAGGGTGCGATCCAGGTCATCGCCAAGTTGTCGTCAGCAGACTTCGAGATCCTGACGGCACGGGACAGCTTGCCACGTCCTGTTCGAGTAAGCCCTTCCCTGTTGGTCTCCGAGCGCCTGAACCTGGCTCGCTTGTGGAATCAGTGGGTGGGACCATAACCCAGGACCAACGGGCTGCGAAGCCCCTCTGCGGCCAACGACTCGCCCGCAAACAGCAAATGGGCACAGCTGGCAAAATTTGTTCCTGAATCTTCCTACACGGATATGAAAACAACATAGATATTCAACACGATACAGGTCGGTATAGCATGGCATATCTTCTGCATACGTTTGATTGCACAATCCGCCTACAAGTCAGCACCCGAGGGGGTAAAGAGCACACTATGGCCAAATTTACACGCATCGTCATCCAGTTGCCCCTAGACCTCAAGCTCAAGCTGGACAAGCTCAAACTCCAAGGCTACACGACAAGCGGGTTTATCCGGGCCGTGTTAGAGCGGGAATTGAGCAAGCCAGAACATGCTCAGAACGATCAAGAGATGAACGGGAACGGCCAACCATGATGGATCAAGCAGGCTCGCGAAACGAACGGCGGCCTCTGTTCCAGAGGCAGAGGCCCTCCCAAGCAGACGCCAGGGAAGCGCAATGGCCCGCCTGAGCGAGATCATCAGGGAACAGGGGAAAATGCCCCCCATGTCTGGCCTGGTCGAGACGACGGCGTCCGGTCCATTTCGGTCGCTGGATGCACCTATAACCTCGGGAACATCGAAGTCGTCCGCACAGTCCGTACAGAGTGAGCGCGACTGGTACTGCTTGGCTGAGGAGGAGCTGTCTCGCCTGGCAGGGTCAGTGCGACACCACGAGCCGATCCGATTAGAGGCTCTAACCGGGATCGCCACCGGGATCGCCGAGTCGCTGCAACACAACGATCATCTCATCGCACGTGCGCTCGCTGGTCCCGCCGGCTCACAGCTCATCACGCACCCAGTCAATGTCGCGATCCTGGCCACCAAGCTTGGGTTGGGGCTTGGGTATCGGTTGGAGGAATTAGGTCGCCTGGCTCTGGCTGCTCTTGTCCATGATGTCGGCATGTTCCTGTTGCCAGAGTCGTTCCTGATCAGTCCTGACAAACTGAGCCCGGAAGACAATGAGCGCATCGAGCAGCACCCAGAGCTGGGGGTCCAAGTTCTGAGTAAGTTGGAGAACACCTATGCGTGGCTGGCTCAGGTCGTGAGGCAGGAACATGAGCGCTGGAGGGCGCAGGGGTATCCGAACAGGCTTAAGGGGACGGAGATCCATGAGTATGCCCAGATCATCGGAATCGTGGATGTGTTCGATGCGCTGATAAGTCCGAGACCCTACCGTCAACGGATGCTGCCGCACGAAGCGGTGAGGGAGTTGCTGCTGGTCGAGAAGAATGCGTTTTCCCACAAGTTGATCAAGGCGCTGGTAGGGCAGCTCTCGGTCTTTCCGCTCGGCACGATCGTCCGACTCAGCACCGGAGAAGTCGGCATCGTGATCCAACTCAATCCGCGGCATCCGCTTCGGCCGATTGTGCAGGTCCGCCAGACAACGGATCGGACTATGCCCGCTGCGTCAAAGCCCGTGGATCTCAGCCAGACCACCCAGACGCACATCGTGGAAGCGCTGAAACCAACAGCAGCCGGGTGAAAGGTCACAAGAACCCTTGAACATCAAGCGTGAACTGTGCCGACTCCTCTGCCTCTTCTTGGCGATCTCGATCGGCACCGGACCGCTGGGCTGTCGAAATCCGGCGCACTCCACCCTCCCTCCCTCCGCAATCTCTCCGCCGGACACTCCCATCGCCCCACTTCCCAAAGGGGATATGTATGCTGATGAAACCGTGCTCAGCCCGGACGCCGTGATCGAGACCGGCGATACGCTGGAAGTCCTGATTCGGCGAGGAGCCGGTGAAGAAAAACTGACTGGCCTTGTCCGCGATACGGGCGTGGCAACCCTGTCCATTGTGGACGTTGAGGTCCGCGGGCTGACCGCGGCCCAAGCGGAAGAGCGTATTCAGCAGAAGGTTGGGCCGTTCATACGCCAGCCGCACGTCCAGGTCCAGCTCAAAAAGAAAGCGGCCAAGGTGAAACGGATCTTTGTGTTCGGCGATGTGAAGAAACCGGGCATGCATCCGATGCCCCGACGCATGACAGTCCTGCAGGCCGTGGCGCTGGCCGACAACTATAACGAGACCGCCCTCTTGGATGAAATCCGAGTCATCCGTGGCAATCTCGATAGACCGGAGATCCTCACCGCCGACCTGGCCCGTCTTCTCACCTATGGAGATTTCAGTCGCAATCTGGCTCTGGAAGAGAATGACGTGGTGTTCGTGCCGAGAGAACGCTTGGGCGACGCATCGGAGACGGCGAAGAAGATCATGCCGATCATAACCGTCGCCTTGGCGCCAGTCTATACGGCCTTTCTCGTAACACTCTTTACGGCAACCCCCCTGGTTAAATGATCGGCGGCAGGTCCTCGTCATGAATGAACTGAATGTTCTTGATTACTGGCTGATCATCAAAAAACGCAAGTACCCGATTCTCCTGACCACGGCACTGGTGGTTGCATTCACCTTCGTCGTGACTCAGTTTCTGCAAGCGACCCCCCTCTACGAAGCTTCGGCCAGGGTCAAGTTTGACCGAACGAGCACCGTCGCGCTTCTGTTGCTCGAGTCACTGTCATCTCCGGGCGGCAACGATCTAGGCACCCAAGCGGAAGTGATCAGAAGCTTCCCGGTGATTGAGGAAGTGGCCCGGGAGCTACACATGGTCCCGGAGGACGCGTCCCCTGAAACGCGTCGCTCAGCCCCGTATCTGAATACAATTTACGCCTTGCAGCAACAAGTCAAAACCACTCGGGAGAACGACACGAACATCATCAAAATCACCGCAGCCGCCGAGAACCCCGAACAGGCTGAACGGATCGCGAACACCGTGGCCGAGGCGTATCGGTCCGAAAACATCAAGGCCCGCAACCGGATGGTGACAGACTCCCGCCATTTTGTGGAGGAGCAGGTGGCCTTGCGGGAGAGGAAGCTGAACGAGGCGGAGGAGGCGCTGCGAAGTTTCAAGGAGCACAGAGGACAAGTCTTCTTGAGCGATGAGGCTAAGGCGGCGCTGGACATATTCACCAAGCTGGAAGAAGACTACAATAAAGTGCTCAGGCTGAAGGACGAAGCGTTCAAACAGCTCAACGTGTTGAAGAGGCAGGAGGCCACGGGGAAGAACCCAGAGGAGCGGATCTTCACAGAAGACACATCAGCATTACTGGCCACGCTGAACGGCAAGTTGATCAACCTGCTGCAGGAGCGGGCGACCCTTCTGATCTATTACACTCCTGAACATCCTCAGGTGATGGAGCTGGACCTGCGGATCAGGAATGTGAAAACCGAGATGACCCGTGAATTGCAATTCAAAATCAAAAACTTGAACGATCGGGAAGCTGCACTCAAGGAGCAGATCGACCAGTACCGGGTGCGCTACCTCGGCTTTCCCAAAGCCGCGATCGAGCTGGTACGACTTGAGCGAGATGTCAAGATCAACTCAGACCTGTACGCGACGCTGAAGGTCAAGCACCAGGAACTCCTCATCAAGAGCGCAGAACAGATCGAGGAGGTGACGGTCATGGCGCCGGCCGTGGCTCCCACCGCATCCGTCAATGCGCCAAACAATCAGTTGAATATACTCGTGGGCACCGTGATGGGTGTCTTTCTGGGAATCGTGTTGGCCTTTGCGCGGGAATCGTTCGACACCTCCATCGGCACGATCGAGGGGGTCGAGGAGTTTCTCAAGGTTCCGGTCTTGGGCGTCATTCCCCGATTCGACGAAAAGGAAATGTTGGAAGCCGCGACGAAGGTGCTTCCTCCGAAGACCAGTCGAGAGACGATCCAGACCTTGGCGAAGCTCACCTGTCTGATCGATCCGAAATCCGTGCTGGCCGAAAGCTTCCGATCCATGCGGACGAACATCCAGTTCGCCAGCATGGATCGGAAAGTGAAGTCCCTTCTCTTTACCAGCGCCGGCCTGGGTGAGGGAAAGACCACTACCGTGGTGAACCTGGCGATCACGCTGTCCCAGGAGGGCCAACGCGTCTTGCTGGTGGACGCCGACCTGCGGAGGCCGATCATTCACAAGCGGCTGGGCCTCCAGCGTAAACCAGGCTTGGTCGAGGCCCTGGCAGGGACGATTCCCTGGAGAGAGTCAGTCCGGACGGTGACAGACCTGATGCTCGGCACGCTGGGAGTCGATCGCATGATCAACACACCCGGCATGGACCTTCTCAGTGTGCTGACCAGTGGGGCTGCATCAGAAAACACCGGCGACTTCCTGAACGTGGCCAAGATCGCGAAAATGGTCTCCGAAATGCAGGAAGAGTACGACGTCGTGCTCATTGATAGCCCCCCTATTCTCCCGATTACCGATGCCGTGACGGTCAGTTCTCAGGTAGATGGCACCATCCTGGTCTATCAGGTCGGCCGGATCGGGAGGAACGCCCTCAAGCGTGCCAAGTTTCTCCTCGACCATGCGCATGCTCATGTGCTAGGTGTGGTCCTCACCAACGTGCACGCTGAAATCACACCGGAGTACGGCTACTACGAATACGCATACCGCTGAGGCCTCCCGGGACTGGTGAGCGCGGTAAAAGGGGCGGGGGTGATGCAGCGCGTGATGGTATGGGGATCCCTATGTTGGGGGTCATGCGGCACAGGGGATCGCAAGTGGCCAAGCCGGAAGCCGGATCCACATCGCCTGAAATCCTGGTCCCTTTGATCATGGCGGTCTCCCTCGCGCTAGTGATCGGCACAACCAAGCCAACCCTCAGCCTGACACTCATCCTCGGCACCCTCCCCTTGGTGGTCGCATTTCTCTCTCCTCTGGCTGGTCTGTATTTATTGGTCTTCTCCATGCTGCTGGGTCCGGAGCTGCTCATCGGTGGGATGGGGAGCGGCACAACGTTGGGACGTGGTGTGACTCTCCGGTTCGACGATCTCCTTCTGGTGTTGGTAGGAGTGGCTTGGCTGGCCCGAAAGGCGATTTCCAAGCAGGCGGCTCCGTTCTTCCGTACTCCGTTGAGCAGGCCGATCATGCTCTATACTGCGGCCTGCGTGCTGGCGACATTGATGGGGATTTTGACCGGGCGGGTCAGGCCTGTCGCGGGCTTCTTTTTTCTCCTGAAGTATTACGAATACTTCTTCCTGTATTTCATGACCGTGAATATCATCACGAGTCAGAAGCAAATCCGAAGCTTGGTGGGTGCCAGCCTGGTAACCTGTTTCCTCGTGTCGCTCTTCGCACTTTCTCAGATCCCGAGCGGGGAGCGAGTCTCCGCTCCCTTTGAGGGAAAGGAGGGAGAACCCAACACCTTGGGAGGATACCTGGTGTTCATGGGAGCGGTCCTGGCGGGACTGCTAGTGACCCCTGGGGCTGTCACCAATAAAGTGCCATTCCTGATTCTGTTGGGAGTGAGCGGCATTGCGCTGCAGGCCACCCTTTCGCGAGCGTCGTTTCTCGCGGCCGGCGTAGTGATCCTGGGGTTCTTGGGATTTGTCGGGCGGCGGAACCCCTTCCTGCTCGCGTTTGTGCTGATGGGGCTTCTGACTTCCGCCTGGTGGGCCCCCCAGGCGGTCACAGAACGGATCATGTACACATTCACGCAGCCTCAGGAAGAAGGGCAGATCCGCCTGGGAAGCCTCCGGGTAGATACCTCCACCTCGGATCGGCTCCGCTCATGGCAGCAGTCCTTGGAATACTTCCAGCGGTCTCCCCTATGGGGAACGGGAGTCGCCGGTGGGCCGTTTATGGATGCCATGTATCCGCGGGTTCTTGTTGAGACCGGACTGCTGGGAATGTCCACATTTCTGGTTCTGCTCTGGGCAGTCTTCCAGACGGGGATCGCCGGTTATCAGCAAGCGCCTGATCCATTTATGCGAGGAGTGGCGCTTGGGTTCCTATTAGGGTTCGTAGGCCTGCTGGTGCACGCTGTTGGCTCCAATACCTTTATTATTGTGCGGATCATGGAGCCATTCTGGCTGTATGCAGCGCTGATCGTCAGGGTGTTGATCATGCGCGATGCCCACCCAGCTTCGGAGGCCGGCACGCTCGCTCAACGAACGATCGACCGAGGAGAAGCACAGCGAGGACTGAAGTCCGCTTAAGGTGGATCGGCTCCACCGGGAGGCCATGGAGCTGATCCCATCTCACGGTGATGGGCCGAATGCGCCGAGGAAGCCTCTTCTTCAACGTTACGACCCTCGTCTCCGCTCAAGCTGCCGTCAAGCTCGTCAATCTTGCCGTCTCCATTGCCGTCGTGCGCTATCTCGGAACCCAGGAACTCGGTCGCTACGCCTATGTCTTGGCATTCGCCTATCCCTTCGGAGCCTTTGCAGACTTTGGATTGGCCACCTATGCGATCAGGGAGATTAGTCGTGACCGTGCGCGCGAGGGCGAGGTCGTAGCTGTCCTCCAACGTGCGCTGCTCTGGCTTGCCGGGCTGGGATGGGTAGCCATGATGGGGCTGGCGACCCTGATGCCGCATGATGCGACAACGCTGGCCTGCCTGGCCTTGGCCGGATGCTCGAGCCTGCTCTCAGCCGTCACGACCCCTTTATTAGTCATCTTGACAGCCCGTGAGGATCTCCATCTTGTATCGTTGTATCAAGTCGTCGCTTCCTTGTTGGGATCTGCAGCGACCATGACCGTGTTGCTTTGGGGAGGGGCCTCGCTTGCCCTGCTGACGGCTGCGACCATTGCCAATGGGGCCCTGTTGGCCATTGCTCATGTCTTCGTAGAACGTAGACCCTCCCTACCTCAGGTCCAGTTCACCGCGATTCAACTCATGTTGCGGGAGGCGCTTCCCTTTGGGCTCTTGTTGCTTGGCTTCGCGCTCTATTATCGAGTGGATATGGTGATGCTGCAGTGGCTCCGCACTCAACAAGAGGTCGGAACGTATGCGGCCGCCTATCGGTTTCTCGATGTCGTGATCCCTCTGGCGGCTTCGATCGGAAGACCTTTCTACCCACGTCTGTCCGGCATCATCGGGCGTGATCCCCAAGGTGTTCGGGATCTTCTTGAAACAACCTGGCGACCTCTTCTGGCTATCGGTCTCCCTCTCTCGATCGGGACCTTCGTTGTCGCGCAGCCATTAACCCTCATCCTCTTCGGCAGTGATTTCGCAGACGCTGGAAGCCTCCTCCAGATTCTGATCTGGGGGAGTATCCCTCTCTTGTTGATTACGATACCTACTCAAGCGCTGATGGCTGCCAACCTAGTGCTTCCCCTCGCGGGTGTATACGGCCTCAGCGTAGCGGTGAACGTCCTCGCCAACTTGTTCTTGATTCCACAATGGGGCGCCGCAGGAGCTGCAAGCGCGACGGTGCTGTGTGAGTGGCTGAACCTTGTGCTCGTCGTCCGCATCGTTCGTCGAGAGTTTGCAGTCTCACTTGCAGGTCAAGGGCTCTGGCGATATATTTTAGCTGCTGCCGCAATGGCCTCCGTGCTCTGGACAATCCAGGGCTATGGGGTAACGGGAGAAATCTTCTTCGGGGCGATTGCGTACTGTGTCGCACTTCTGATCTTCGGATGTCTAAGGCTCCATGACTTTTTAGCCTTGAAACGGTTCATTCAGACAGTGAACGTATGGAAGCCGCGCGCATAACGAAGGAAAGCATCGTTCCCATCCTGCGCAACCTCTTCCGAGTGTGGGATCACAGGGTCAGGGAAGGGTGTGACAACCATGGAGCCGAATCACTCATCCTTCAGGATGCACACCGTATTGCGCAAACCCTAGCGCTGCTTCACGATTGCAAAGCCCCTGGCAGGCTGCTTGAGATCGGGACTGGATATTTAGGCTTAGTGGTGGCTCTCCGGCGCTTGTTCCCCAGAGCCAAGATAACAGGATTGGAATATCCAGGCCGTCGCTACATTTGGACACAAGACTATCGAACGCGCCTGACAGCCGAGCAGATTCACTTGGTCGCGACAGATGTTGTCAGCTCCGGCATCCCATTCCATTGCAAAACATTCGATGTTGTGATTTTGGCCGAAGTTGTTGAGCACTTACCGCCGAATGCGCTTCCGGCTGTCCTGACAGAGGTCGCTCGGTCCATGGTCGCACGCGGCCTGCTCCTCATAACAACGCCGAACCTGGCCTCATGGACAAATCGAGAGCTCCTCTTGCGTGGCGACTCTCCTGGACAACAGAGTCCTGCTTTGATCATCGACGGAGCCTATGGACACCTGCGACTCTACACGATGGAAGAGCTTGTCCAGTTGGTTGAGAAAGCAGGCTTCCACGTCATTCGGCGGACCTTCATTGATCAAATTCAGCTTGGCCTGTCACGGAGCCGGGGTCTGATCCGGATGGCGCTCCGTCCGGTGAAGAGCCTGTGGCCTGCCTTGCGCGATACCTCTGTCATCCAGGCTGTCCGCAATGAAGGCTGAATGAGCTGTCACTGGCCACACTCTGACGAGCATGGCTGGAACTGTTATGGTGGCAAATATTACAAATGATCTTGTGCGGTTTCAATGTCATCTTTAAAGTCTTTCCTCACTTCTTTCTTGCGTCGCCCTCTTTCCCTGGAGACAAGACTCCTCCGGTTCCTGGCAGCGCGATATGCGATTCGTCATCCATACCCGGATGTTCCGCCCTACGCCGCTGGTGAGGATACAAGGGCTCCATCCGGCATACTCAATCGCAGCGGCATGATCAAGTTGGCGTTTGAATTCATGGCCGGGAATCTCTTAAGCGGAGACTATTTCGAGTTCGGTAGTTGGGGAGCCAGGACTTTCCGGATGGCTTATGAACACCATAAAGTCCATTTTGAAAGCAACATGCATTTTTGGTTGTTCGACTCGTTCCGAGGTCTTCCCGCGTTGAGCCCAATCGATCAGCATCCTCAATGGAAGCAGGGAGACTTCTGCACCTCCTTGGAGGACTGGCGCCGCATGGCAACCGAGGCAGGTATCCCCCAAGAGTCCTATTCGCTCATCGTGGGCTTCTATGACGACACGCTCACGGCGGAAAGGGCTGCGAGCTTGGCCGCGAGGACAAAAGCGGGAGTGGTGTTCGTTGATTGCGACTTGTATCAGTCGGCGCGCAAGGTCCTGGACTTTATACGCCCGCTTCTTCAACAGGGAACCGTGCTCTGCTTCGATGATTTTTATTGCTTTAACGGCAGACCGGACCGGGGCGAGCAATTGGCCATCAAAGAGTTTCTGCGAGAGCACCGAGAAGTGACACTGGTCGATTATGTGAATTTCGGCTGGCACGGCAAAAGCTTTCTCGTTCATCTGCAAGAGAGGGAACCCTCATAGCGGATGCTCCGCTCTTTCTTATCGGCCGTACACAGCCTTCTCAAAGGCTACCAAGACCGCCTGAGCAGGCGCCGGCAGGATCATCCTGGCCGTCAGCTCGCCGAAGTGATGGCTCGTGCACGAGGACTGGGGATTCCGATCGGACTTCGACTGGATATTGGAGCAGGGGAGGGAGAGTACCGACAGCTCCTCGCCGACACCAAGGGGCCGGTGTTGGAACTGGATCGATTCGGCGGACCGCATGCTGATGTCATTGGTGATGCCCATCATCTGCCAGTCCGGAACGGAGTTGCGGGTCTGACCGTCCTTGTAGAGGTATTGGAACATCTCGCCAACCCCGCGGTCGCGGTACAGGAGTGCTACCGAGTGCTGCAGCCTGGAGGAATGCTGATCATTACGACGCCTCAGTACTGGCATGTGCACGGTCATCCCTCCGATTATTATCGCTTCACTGATGCAGGACTCCGTCACCTGTGCGAGCGCGCCGGCTTCAACGTCATCGACTGTTGGTCCAGAGGGGGTCCGGTTCTCATTCTCTTTCACGTCATTCGCGTCAACCTTTTCGAACGGTGGCGCCCGCTCTTTGTCCTCCCATTCTATGCCCTAGCGGAAAGGATCGATCGGTTGGTCTACGATCGCCGACCGACCGGAACGCACTATGATGCGTTGGGTTGGAGCCTGTTGGCGCGAAAACCATGACTGGGGAATACGCGGTGACCAGATACCATGACGCCGTATCACCTTGACCGTGCAAGGATAACAACCGCATTCAAACACTTCGGTGTGTACACACTGGTATGCCTGGCGACGCTCGGTGCGTTGGAAATCCTGACCGTCGTGATGGGCCAACGATCTTATTTTCTGGATCCGGCATTGTTTGTCCCGAATGCGGCGACCGTGTACGGCAATCGCCCAGGGTTTCGTGGCAACTATGCCGGCGTCTTGGTCTCGATTAACTCGATGGGGCATCGCGGTGACGATGTTCCACAGTCCAAAGCAACCAATGAGTTTCGCGTTCTGCTATTGGGCGACTCGGTCACATTCGGACAGGCGGTCGAACAACACCAGACCTTCTCCTCCCACCTTGAAACGCTGCTCAATGCGAAGCGGACGACGTCTTATTATCGAGTCATCAATGCAGGCGTCCCCGGATTTAACACAGCGGATGAGAGCAATTATCTTCGCGCCTCCGGCGATGCGCTCGATCCCGACTTCGTGATCGTGACATACGTGCACAATGACACAGTGCCATCGGCATTTATAGGGTTCGACGAGCGTGGTGTTCCACTTAAGAACGACGGCAGTTCACCCTTACGAGGAGACCTGCGAGAACAGGTGAGTACATGGCTCTACCGGCACTCAGCCCTGTATAACGTTCTTCGGAGGGCGGAAGTCGTGCTCCGATTCCACTTGAACGGGCCCGGATTGGACATCCTGAATTCCAACGAGTCCTACACGCGGTGGGCAACCAAGGAATTTTCGGATGACAACCCAAGGTTTCTGAAGTCGAAAGAGGCCTTGCGAGCCATGAAGACATGGGCCGACAAAAGACGGAAACCGTTTCGCCTCGCGGTCTTTTCATGGTTCCCCCCATCCGTTGAGGATCCTTATCGAGATGTACTGACCGCGTTTGGCCGTGCTGAGGGAATTGCGATCATCCTGCTCAGTCCCCTTCAGGATGGAGAGCAACATCGGGATTACACGGTCCGTTTCGAGGGACATCCGAATGAGCGGGCGCATGAACGAATAGCCGTAAGCCTGTACCAGGAGATTCGCGGCTTTCTTGATGGGGCCCGTACGGGTCACCAGCAAGGCGCATTCAAGCCATTTGAGGAGCGAGACGGATGACAGTTCAACGAGTCCTCATCACCGGCGGTGCCGGGTTTATCGGATCCCATCTGGCCGATATGCTGCTGGCCGATGGGGACAGGGTCCGTATCCTTGACGCGCTCGTGCCGCAAGTTCATGGTCCTCAGCGGAAACGGCCTTCATACCTCGCCTCCGGCGTCGAACTGATCGTAGGAGACGTCCAGGATACTGCGACGGTGCGGCAGGCCCTCGAGGACGTCGACACAGTCATCCACTTTGCCGCGGCGGTCGGAGTGGGCCAGTCCATGTACGAGATCGCTTCATACGTGGCGGCCAACACTCAGGCCACCGCGCAGCTCCTTCAGGTCTTGAGCCAGGGAGGGCACGGTGTGCGGAAACTGGTGGTGGCCTCCTCAATGTCCATCTACGGCGAGGGAGCCTATCGATGCGCAAACTGTGGGCCCTGTACGCCCCCGCCTCGCAGCTCGATCCGTCTTGAGTCCAAACAGTGGGAGATGGTCTGCCCAGCCTGTGGAATGATCGCCGAGCCGGTTCCCACACCAGAGGAGAAGCCCTTGGCACCTACCTCCATCTACGCGATCACGAAGCGCGACCAGGAGGAGATGTGTCTGTGCGTCGGGCAAGCCTATGGGATCCCGACGGTCGCCTTGCGCTTCTTTAATGTCTACGGTGAGCGGCAGGCTCTGTCTAATCCTTATACCGGCGTGGCCGCGATCTTCTCGTCCCGCCTGCTCAACGACCAACCGCCGCTGATCTATGAAGACGGCCGGCAGAGCCGTGACTTTGTCCACGTCAGCGATATCGTTCAGGCGACGCTGTTGGCTATCCAGCGGTCGGAGGGAGATGGCCAAGTCTTCAATGTAGGGACAGGCCACGCGACAACTGTCGCTGAGGTCGCCTCGGTGCTGGCGGACAGCCTGGTGAAACGGATTGCTCCCCAGATCCTCCAGACGTTTCGCGCCGGGGATATTCGCCACTGCGTGGCGGACATCGCGAAGATCCGCAAGGCCCTTGGGTACCAACCCAAGGTGGCTTTTGCAGAAGGGATGAACCGGCTGAGCGCCTGGATCCGGAATCAGCGGCCACATGATGGGGTCATGGAGGCCAATGTGCGTTTGCAGGAACGAGGGCTGATACGATGACCCAGGCCTCTCTATTCGTGGCGGTCGTGATCCTGAACTGGAATCAGGAGAAGGACACAGCGGACTGTCTCATGTCGTTGCGAGCCGTGGAAGGTGTTCCCCTCCGAGTCATCCTGGTCGACAACGGGTCATCTCCGGAATCGGTTGAGAGACTGGCACGGCACTTTTCGGAAGTACGAGTGATCCGTCTTCCGGACAACCTGGGCTTTGCCGCAGGCAACAATGTCGGGATCAGAGAGGCGTTGAGGGAAGGAGCCAGCCACATCTTGCTGCTCAACAACGACACGCTCGTCCATCCTTCGTTTCTTCCTCCTCTTCTGGAAGGCTTTAACACATCCGGGGTCGGCGTGGTCGGGCCGAAGATCTACCATCACCCGGAGGTGACCAGGCTCTGGTTCGCCGGCGGCATCATCGATTGGCGTACGGGCCGTCAATGGCACCTTGGAGCCAATGAATTGGACGAGGGGCAATGGGATAAGCCACGAGAGGTGGACTACATCAGCGCCTGCTGCCTCCTGGCACCGGCCAAACTTTTCCAGGAAGTTGGGACGCTGGACGAGCGGTACTTTATCTACTTCGAAGAAACCGATTGGAATCTTCGCGTCCGTGCGCGCGGCTATCGCTGCCGGTATCTGCCCGAATCCAGGGTCTACCACAAGGTCTCTCAGGCCATGAAAACGGGATCTCCTGTTTCAGACTATTACTACGCGCGCAACCGCCTGCTGTTTTTTCGAAGTCATGCGCCTCTTCGCTACCGACTGGGGCTGATCGCCCTGTATACGGTGCGTTCTCTGCGGTACGCCTATACACTTCGGACCAATGGACTTCGGCAGAATGCCAGGGCCGTGGTGCAAGGTATTCGGGATTTCTATGCCGCGAAGTTCGGCAAATGCCCGCTGACATTCGCCGCTGACGTTTCGGCCCCACCGGCATGACGTCCGACATGCCGACACCACAGATGGAAAAGCCTCAGACCCCTGACGACACCGCAAGCCTTCCGCGCGCGGTGTTGATCGTGCTGCTGCTGATGGTGGGCGCCGTCGCCGTACGGTTTGGCATGGAGGTGCTGCTGCTCGCCAGGAAAAGCGAAATGCGGGACTTTGCCGCCTATTACACGGCGGCGGTCGTAGCG
>JBOHOI010000013.1:0-22294 GCA_050731155.1 Nitrospiraceae bacterium
TCCTTCACCTGTAGGTGCACCCTTCATGTTTCTGGTCATGATCCTTGACAGAATTAAGAGGCAATATGTCTTGAGAAAATAATGGGATAGATTGTGTTCACTCCATACTATCCGATTAGGGATATGTAGGCACCTCCCTTGCTTCATTATGGAAAGTGTGTGCCTCGGTTGCTTGCTGCTTTATGCACCTATTTGCTGAGACACTCCAAATACCTTCCCACCACGCTCCAGATATAGGAGGTGAGCGAACATGAAGCGGAACAAAATCCTGGCAGGGAATTTCGCAGGCCGATCAAACGGCTACTGCGAGGCTACCACCATCCTGTCCGAGGAAAGGACGAACGACTGGGACTGGCCAGTGGAGACGGGCCACCTGCAACATGCTGAGCGGGCTGTGCTCATGCGCCCCATTTCATACACATTGACCCAGCCGAGCGACGAGGAGATATTCGCCGATCGCCATGGCACTGCTCTCTTGATGAATATTAGCTCTCATGGAATGTTGCTTGTCATGGAAGAGGCTCCGGAAACCCAGCAGGTCATGAAAGTTCGCGTGCCGACTCCCACTGATTTGGCTGACACCCCGACTCTGGCTGAAGTGCGCTGGGTCCGCAGGATGCCCTTTGTCTCGCAAAACAGCCTCTACCTGGTTGGACTGAAATTCGTGATTTAGCCAGCTTGACCTCCGGTAGAGTCCAGCTACAAGAAGTGCCAGCCTCGCAGCACTGGTCCAGTATTACCCCGCAATCCACGTTCTGTACCGTGAACCCCGTACCACGGCTTCACAGTCGTGGCATCGGGGCTTTACCCTTCGGGGGATAAAGCACATTCCTCCCCGCCTTCACAGGCGGGGTCCGTTCCATGGAACGGACCGGGGCTTCCTGTGGTACGGGGTGAACCTCACGCCAGGGACTCGTTGAGAGTGGTCTTGTCCGCCTTAGTCTCATTGCTATATGATGAGTGCCTGGGTTAGCGGCAGGAGCGACAGCCTCCCGCCGTGCGACGAGGAGAGTATGGCGATGCGAGATCGCGAATGGCCAGGCTATACTCAGTGGTACTGCTGCCCGTCGTGCAACCGCCTCTGGACCCATCAGGGAAAGGATGTCCTAGCGCTGGATCCCAAGTTTGCTCTGGGACCTGCGAAACCTAGCGAAGGCGTGCCAGGGCAACCCTGTAGGGTGTGCCAGGGAGAACAGCCTGTCTCCGTCGCCGAGATCTGAGATTTCGGCACGGCTGCTCTTCCCTCCGACGCCAAAACTCTCACTGCTCTCCAATCCCACTTTGAAAGAGCCGTTGCCGTCGCGAAGAGCCATAGAGCGCGGCAAACAGGTGGCCACGGAAGATCAGCATGACAACGGCTGCCGGTGGCGTGAAAACAAGCACGAGCAGCCGGCCGACCTCATCCGGCAGCCCAAGGTACCCGAACCATGCGGTGAGGAGCGTAAATGGCAGGATCAGAACCTGGAAGAAGTCCAGGCCTGCGCCACGTCCCAATCGGCTGGAGATCCCAAAGAAAAACGAGAGGCCAAGGGGGGCGAGGACGGCCACGAGCGGGAGAAACCACTCGATCCAGTTCTGGATCACGAACTCGTAGCTCTCCCGCATCACGTCAAGGGGAGAATCTCGGCGCAGTTGGTAGATGACTTCAGGCGCGGGGTTGAGCAGGATAAAGAGGAACAGGAATATGGCGGCGGCGAGGAACGGCCCATTCGGATTGGAGGCCATCCCTCTCTCCAGCAACATGATTGGCACCCACAGCACGAACCCCACGCCGATCACGTCCCAGAAGTACTGACCAACGCTTTCCCAGATATCACGAAAGGCCAAGCGGCGCGAGCTTCTGACAGCCTGCTCGATCAGGCTCAGGGTTGCCCCGATCAGCAGGGCGTTCACCGCGCCCAGGATGAACCCACCCAGGATACCTAATGGTGCAGCCACCGACGTTGCCGCTACCATCAGGGCGCCAAAGATGACGACGGCGACGGAGATTATCCAGCAACGGGTAAAGGACTGTGCCGTCGCGCGAAACGCGGCTTGATACAGACGAAGGGTGGCGCGGAGGATCGTGGTCATAGGGTAGGTCATCATGAAATCGATGAGAGGGATTCGCTCAAGTGGTCGGGTTCATCCATGCCGTGGCCGCTCGCACCAGGATGGCACGCGGAACATACCGGCTGAGCCAACAAATGACTCGGCCTCTCCATCCGATCGTAACCAAGGTAGGGCCACGCTCAAGCGCCACCAACGAACTAGCGACCACCACAGCCGCACTCTGTGTCCCGAGCGGGTTCTTAGGCTTGAACCCGGCTGTAGCATGGAAGTCTGTCTCGGTTGAGCCAGGGCAACAGACCTGGACACGCACACGGAATGGCCGAACCTCCTCGGCCAGCGCCTCCGAGAAGGTAATGAGGAACGCCTTGGTCGCGGCGTATTCGGCAAGATAGGGAATGGAAAACAGACCCGCGATTGAGGCGACGTTGATGATCGCTCCTGACCGCTGTTCGATCATTCCGGGCAGGAATAACCTAATGCTTTCCACAACTGTGTTCACGTGAAGACGGAGCATCTCCTGGATCCGAGCCATTGGCATCTCGACAAATTCTCCGAATAGCCCAAACCCGGCATTGTTGATCAAGAGATTGGCTGCAGGACGGCGCTGACGGGCTGCGACATAGAGTCGGTGGGCCGCTTCTGGCTCAGCCAAATCTAGCACTTCACTGTCAACCTGAACCTGATGTCTGCCGGTGAGTTCCAACGCAAGCCGATTCATTCGATCCTTGTCTCTGGAGACGAGCAGGAGATCGAAGCGTCTAGCGGCCAGCGCCCGAGCATACTCGGCACCGATTCCGCGAGAAGCACCGGTTACAATCGCAAAAGGACGAGTATCTGTCTGAGTGTCCACGGGCTGATATCCCCCCTGCGCGACAATAGTCTGGACGGTCCTCTCTGGTCAAGCCGGCTGCCTTGGCTCTCGACGAATCGTGTGAAGCAGAGTAGAGTGGACAAGCAACGAGCTGGGCAAGGATCAATGGAGAAAAATCCTTTGGAGGAGATTCAAAGACAATGGCGAATGAGGCATTTGCAGGTCATGCTGGGGAAACAGGAAGTCCGTTCCTATTCCCGCACGAGCTGAGAGATGCAATCGCAATTCTGGCTTCGCTGAGCATCGTGCTCATTGTCCTGGTCTCGTTGGCGGTGTGGTTGCGGTATCGCATCGAGCGCCGTCTGCGAGCGAGCGAACGCGGTCCGTCTGAGGAGCGACGAGAACCCTCCCATCTCAAGCGGCAGGACCAATAAGCGAGGAGGTATTCCCTTCCTTGACTTACGTCACTCCATGATTATTCCCTTCATGTACATGGCGGGAATCGCGTACTTGTCCGACTAAAGGAATCACGACGATGGATACGAATCGAATGACCATCAAGCTTCAGGAGGCATTACAGGCTGCCTCTGCACAGGCGATGCGGCGGAGTCATCAAGGCGTTGATGTCGAGCACATGCTGCTTGCCCTGCTCGAACAAGAGGGTGGCCTGGCCGGACCGTTGCTTGAGCAGGCCGGTGTCTCACAGGCAGCCGTGCGAAAGGCTGTGGAACAGGCGCTGGCGAAAGTTCCTCAGGTGCAGGGTTCTGGAGCCGGTCCCGGCCAGATCCATTTGACTGCGCGCTTCTCTCAGGTCCTGACTCGGGCCGAGCAGGAGATACAGGCCTTACGCGACGAGTACTTGAGTGTGGAGCATGTCCTCCTCGCCATGGTTGAGGACGGCGCGATCTTTAAGCGTCTGGGACTGACCCGTGATCGGCTGTTGTCGGCTCTCCAACAGGTCCGAGGAAGCCAGCGTGTCACTAGCCAGGACCCCGAGGGGACCTACCAGGCTCTGGAGAAATACGGTCGAGACCTGACGAGGCTGGCCAGCCAAGGCAAGCTGGACCCGGTGATCGGACGGGATGAAGAAATCCGGAGAGTGATTCAGATTTTGTCTCGGCGAACGAAGAATAATCCGGTTCTCATCGGTGAACCAGGCGTCGGCAAGACCGCGATCGCCGAAGGTTTGGCGCAGCGGATCGTGAAAGGAGATGTGCCGGAAGGACTGAAACAGAAACGAGTGATCGCGTTGGACATGGGCGCACTGGTGGCCGGGGCCAAGTTTCGCGGCGAGTTCGAGGAACGGCTCAAAGCGGTGCTCAAGGAGATCCAGACTGCCCAGGGCCAAATTTTGCTGTTCATTGATGAGTTGCATACGGTTGTGGGAGCCGGCGCGGCAGAAGGAGCGATGGACGCGGCGAATCTCCTCAAGCCCATGCTGGCGAGGGGCGAGCTGCATTTGATCGGCGCGACCACGCTGGATGAATACCGCAAGCACATCGAGAAAGACGCAGCGTTGGAACGGCGCTTTCAGCCAGTGCTGGTGGACCAGCCGTCGGTCGAGGACACCATCTCCATCCTCCGAGGCTTAAAGGAGCGCTACGAAGTTCATCATGGAGTGCAAATCAAAGACGCTGCGCTGGTCGCGGCCGCGAAGCTGTCTCACCGCTACATTAGCGATCGGTTTTTGCCAGACAAAGCGATTGATCTGATGGACGAAGCAGCAGCCCGGTTGCGGACGGAGATCGACAGTCTGCCGGTCGAGCTGGATGAAGTCTCCCGCAAGGTGATGCAACTGGAAATCGAACGCGAAGCTCTCCGCAAGGAGACCGACGCAGGCAGCCGAGCGCGTCTTGAAACGCTCGAACAAGAGTTGGCGGAGAAGAATCGAGACTTGGCCGCGCTGAAGACTCGTTGGGAAGCCGAGAAGGCCTCTGTGGGTCGCCTGCGGAAAATCCGGCAACAGATTGAGAGCGTGAAACAAGAGATTGAGCGGGCCGAGCGAGCCTATGACCTGAACCGCGTGGCCGAGTTGCGCTATGGCGACTTGCCTCGCCTGGAACGGGAACTGGCGGCCGAGGAGCAACATCTGGTCAAAAAGCAGGGGGAAAGCCGGCTCTTAAAAGAGGAAGTCGATGAGGAAGACATCGCACTGGTTGTCAGCCGCTGGACGGGCATCCCCGTCAGCCGGTTGATGGAAGGCGAGATGGACAAACTGCTCCGGCTCGAGGAACTCCTCCACAGGCGAGTCGTGGGCCAGGACGAAGCGGTGAAAGCGGTGGCGGACGCGGTGCTACGTGCTCGGTCCGGCATCAAGGATCCCAACCGACCGATCGGCTCGTTTCTGTTCCTGGGTCCCACAGGAGTCGGAAAAACCGAGTTAGCACGGGCCCTCGCCGCCACCCTGTTCGATGACGAGGCCAACCTGATCCGGATCGACATGTCAGAGTACATGGAAAAGCACACCGTGGCCCGGCTGATCGGGGCTCCTCCCGGATATGTCGGGTATGAAGAAGGAGGTCAGCTGACCGAAGCGGTGAGGCGTCGCCCCTTTTCCGTCATCTTGTTCGACGAAATCGAGAAAGCGCATCACGATGTGTTCAACATCTTACTCCAGGTGTTGGATGATGGTCGGTTGACGGATTCGCAAGGTCGCACCGTGGATTTCAAGAACACGGTCTTAATCATGACCTCGAATCTCGGCAGCCAGCATATCCTGGAAGCGCAACAGCAGCGGGCGTCCTACGAAGAGATGCGGAGGCTCGTGCTCGGGGAGCTCCGGCGGCACTTCCGCCCGGAGTTTCTGAACAGAGTCGATGAAACGGTGGTCTTCCACCCGCTCACGGGGCAGCATCTGGAGCAAATCGTGGAGATCCAGCTTGCCAAGCTGCGTGATCGCTTGGCTGAACGACGGATTCGCCTGGTGCTCATGCCAGCGGCCACGGCCAACCTCGCAGAACGTGGGTATGACCCGGTCTATGGTGCTCGTCCGCTCAAGAGACTCATTCAGCAGGATATTGAGACGCCCATCGCCCGTCTGCTGGTGAAAGGTGAGCTGCGTGATGGTGATACCGCCACACTCGACCTGAAGAACGGTCATATTGTGGTCGTGCCGACGGTGGAAGCCAGCATCAACTGAAAGGTATTTTCTTCCTAAATGCGGCTTAACATCCCTCCACGCGGTGTTATCTCCCCGGTAGTTCTTGGGGGAGATGGCTCACAGATAAATACAAGAAGGGAGGGCCGGTCATGAACCTGGTGCGTTGGGATCCTTTTCGAGAACTGGAGGAGATGTCGGATCGACTCAATCGCGTGGTTCGCAGACCGACGATGCGGCATGAAAGCGGCAAGGAGACGATGACGGTCGCCGACTGGACACCAGCCGTTGATATCAGCGAAACGGACAAGGAATATTTGATTAACGTCGAGCTGCCGGAAGTGAAAACGGAGGATGTCAAGGTAACAGTGCAGGAAGGCATGCTCCTCATCCATGGCGAACGCAGACAGGAGAAAGAAGAAAAAGGCAAGAAGTATCATCGCCTCGAACGGTCCTATGGGAGCTTTGTTCGCAGCTTCACGGTTCCCGTTGCAGTGGATGAGGCGAAAATCACGGCTGAATTTAAGGACGGTATGCTAAACCTCCGCCTGCCGAAGTCGGAAAAGGCAAGGCCTAAAGCGATTGATGTGGAGATTGGATGACAAAAGGACCAAAGGGGGCTTGACTGTCTAAGAAACATTGTTATCTCTCTACTCATAGCGCCGAACGCATGAGCGCTGCCAGACCATACACCAAGAAAGGAGGGGGCACCATGACGCTAGCAACCTATACGCCCTTTGATGTCGACAAGTTTTTGAGTGATGCGCTTCGCACTGTAAGCGGAGAGGCGGTGTGGGCTCCGGCCTGCAATGCCTATGAGGACGAGCATGGCTTTTGGATCCAGGCTGCCCTGCCGGGCATGGGGCGAAAGGACGTCGAGATTGTTTTGGAAGACGGTGTGTTGACCCTCAAGGGCGAACGCAAGGAGGAAGCCTCAGAGCCTCAGCGAACCTACTTCGTGCGAGAAATCGGTTGGGGATCATTCTCCCGTTCGTTCAGACTCCCGACCAATGTAGATCCTAGCAAGGTGTCGGCTTCCTACAAAGAGGGAGTCCTCACTATTGAGCTTCCAAAGCGTGAGGAAGCCAAACCTCGCCGGATCATGATCGAAACTGCATAAGCACGGACGCACAAGCGCGGGCCGCCGGTAACCCGCCGCCGGCCCTTGTCGTCTCTAGCCAATCGCCACGGCCCCGCCGTGCACATCATTGTCCCCTCCGCTCATCCGGCGCTTTTGCACCCGCCATTCAGTCGGAGAGATCTCCAGCTCATGGCCTTTCATGGTGAGGAATGCCCCATTTGTCACGACCACCCGATCGGGTGCCTTCAGTGCAACTTCCAAAACTGTTTTCCCGGACTCCGAGTGTTTGAGCATCACGCTGGATGGCGTTCTAGTCAGCTCGTGCGCCCGACGTTCATTAAACGCCATCGTGCTGTCCACCACCTTGGCGCACACTCGACCAGCCTCGTCAAACACCACAAAGTTCACCAGCAGCGGTCCTTCAGGCTTCCGAACCGAGACAGTAAGCTGCGGCACTCCCTCAACCTCCACTGTGCCGTCGGTATTGCGATACAGATTCGAACCGATCTCCATATCCATATTTGTCCTCAATGACCCCCGCTTGAGTGTGGCTAGAGGCGATGGGCTAGAGGCTATAGGCTATAGGTAAAAATGTGCCCTGGCCCATAGCCTCGCGCCTCTTCTACGGTTTCTTGATCCGGTCCAGGATGAGTGCGACGCAGCCGCCCAGGAGGCCACCTCCCATAATGGCTGTGAACAACTCCACCAGTTTGACTTCCCAGAGGGATCCCTGGGCCTGCATGACCTCGCGTATCCCCCCCTGGAGCATAATGATTGACAAGGCCGTCGTCGCGCCGACCACGAACCACCAGGCAAAGATTTTCAATGACTGCATATCGCGCGGTCTCTCTACAATTCGCCGCGTCGGTCCAGGCCGCGATATTGAATTGCCTCAGCCAGATGCACCGTGTCGATCTGATCCGAGCCGGCCAGGTCGGCAATGGTGCGCGCCACACGAAGGATGCGCCCGTAGGCCCGCGCCGACAGCCCCAGTCGAGTCATGGCCTGCTCAATGAGAGTGCGACCGGCCATATCGATCGTACAATACTTCTTGACATGCCTGGGCTTCAATTGGGCATTACTGTAGAGCCGGTCCTTCCGATAGCGAGCTGCCTGACGCGCACGGGCAGCCGTCACGCGAGCGCGAATGGCCGATGTTGGTTCCTGCTGCCCTTCCCCGCCTAGCTCACGGACCGGCACAGGCGGGACCTCAAGATGGATATCTAGACGATCGAGGAGTGGCCCTGATAGGCGGGCGCGGTACCGCCGGATCTGCTGCGGGGTGCACAGGCATTCACGAGTCCGATCACCATAGTACCCGCAAGAGCAGGGATTCATAGCAGCGACCAGCATCACACGAGCCGGATATCGCAATGAGGCGCTGACCCGCGTGAGCATGACCGTGCCATCTTCCAGCGGTTGCCTAAGCCCATTAAGGACGTGCCGCTTGAACTCCGGAATTTCATCCAGAAACAACACCCCATGATGGGCCAGAGAGACTTCGCCTGGCCGAGGGACCACGCCTCCACCGATCAGGCCGGCATCGGAGATGCTGTGATGGGGAGCGCGGAAGGGGCGAGTCGTAATCAGCGGTGGTCCATGACTCAACAGCCCGGCCACACTGTGTACGCGCGTCGTTTCAATCGCCTCCTCCGGTTCCATCGGCGGTAGGATGCCGGAGAGGCGTCGGGCCAACATGGTTTTTCCGGACCCCGGCGGACCGATCATCAAAACATTGTGTCCGCCGGCAGCCGCCACTTCAAGCGCTCGCTTGGCATGTTCCTGTCCTTTGACATCAGCAAAGTCTTCTTCATCGGAAGTCGGCGAGGCAAACAGCGCCCGATGATCAACCACTGCTGGTGGGATCGTGCGCGTGCCCTGTAAAAATTCCATCGCCTCAGGCAGCGTGTGCACTGGATATGCCTCCACGCCTTCCACCACCGCCGCTTCTGGAGCGTTGTCGGCTGGTAGGATCAACTCATACGTCTTCCGACAGGCCATCCCGATCGACAGAGCGCCGGCAACCGGTTTGATCCGACCGTCCAGTGACAGCTCACCAACCAACACACGGTCCCGCACGGCCTCGGCTGGGAGCAGATCCTCTGCCACGAGAATGCCGACCGCAATGGCCAGATCAAAGCCCGAGCCCTCCTTCTTCAGATCAGCCGGCGCAAGATTGACCGTGATCTTCTTGACCGGAAACGAGAACCCCGTGTTTTTGAGCGCAGCGCGGACCCGGTCGCGACTCTCTCGCACGGTGGCATCCGGAAGGCCGACCACTGAAAACTGCGGCAAGCCGCCTCCGATGTCCACCTCGACTTCAACCACATGCGCATCCAGTCCCACTAACGCCGCGCTCAATATCTTGGCCAGCACAACTCCCTCCGGGGCAAGGCAAAAGTAAAAAGGCAAAAGGTAAAAGTGAAGACGAAACCTCTTCGCGGCGTACTGTTCCGCTCTTAACTTTTTACTTTTACCTTTTTACTTAAAACTTCGCGAAGCGCTGGGATTATAGGCGGACCCCCTGTAGGTTTTCAACACAGGGTTCGGACATATATGTATAATACGCCCCATGCTTCCTTGGACTGTGCGAGAGCAAGACCTCGATTCTTACTGCTCTCCCCTCTTTGGCCTATTGGATAAGATCAGCGTGGCATTCGGGTGATCCTTCAGCGAACATACCGCCTGCTCCTTCTGGCCTGTGCCGCGTTTCTTGTATCAGTGCCATGCACCCTCGCCCAGGAAACATCACATGATACAGGCACATGGCAAACCATGGCCTCTGCCCCGACAAAGCGGACCGAGGTCGTAGGAGCGGCCCTCGGGGGCAAGGTCTATGTCATTGGTGGATTCAACGAACCAAGCCTCAGCAACATGATGAATCTGGCCGTGAGCGACGCGATGGAGGAGTATGACCCTTCCACCAACCGATGGACAACCAAAGCGCCGCTGCCGATTGGCCTCCACCATGCCGGGGCTGCTTCGGTTGGGGGTCGACTCTACATCATTGGCGGCTTTACGAAGTCGTTGTTCTCTGTCTGGCAGCCGGTGGCGAGCGTTCACATGTACAACCCTGAAACTGATTTATGGACGGAACGGGCACCCATGCCCACACGACGTGGAGCACTCTCGGTGGCTGAGCTTGGTGGAAAGCTCTTCGCGATCGGCGGCTACGACGGCACCGGCAATTCCAATGCCGTCGAAGTGTATGATCCGGCGACGAACAGTTGGAGTACGAAGGCATCCCTTCCCACCGCGCGCGACCACCTTGCAGCCGCCACGGTGGGGACGCGGATCTACGCGATCGGTGGACGCCTGAACCGGGACTATGCCCGCAACTTGTCGCTCACCGAAGCCTATGATCCTGTTGCCGACCAGTGGACACGGGTCGCTGATCTTCCGACGCCACGGAGCGGGATCGCTGCGGCGGTGGTCCGGGACGTGATCTATGTCTTCGGCGGAGAAGCGCCGGAAGGGACGTTCCGTACAACCGAGGCCTATGTGCCGACTGCTGACCGGTGGCGAACGATGACTCTCATGCCGACCGGACGACATGGCTTAGCCTCGGCCGTGATCAATGACCACGTGTACGTGATCAGTGGAGGTCCAAGGCCGGGAGGATCGTTCGCCAACGTCAATGAGATGTTTGTCCCGCCAAGTACGCAAACAGGAGTGAGGGGAAGGACCCGCCCCTCGCCCAAACAGGTGGGGACTATCATGGCCCTGCTCGCTGCGTTTGGGGATGCGGGCGTGCTCCCTGCGGAATCCAGTCCAGAGGCGAATCGGCTGATCAAGGCGCTCATCCAGTTTCAAGCCGCGTTTATGAAAAGCACAAGCCCCGCTATCCAGCGGCTTCTGACGGAAGCCTTGACCGAACACCTTGGCGACGGCGCCCAGGCGGCAGCCGAGTCGCTCCGAGCTGATGGCTGGACTTCAGAGGCGTTGGAAGCGGTGGTCAACTACGTGGCAAAGCACTCCGT
Source organism: Nitrospiraceae bacterium (assembly GCA_050731155.1). Lineage (GTDB taxonomy): Bacteria > Nitrospirota > Nitrospiria > Nitrospirales > Nitrospiraceae > NS-7. Next base: position 11,022 of record JBOHOI010000013.1, read on the forward strand.
ATGGGATCAACCTGGTTTGGAGGAGGGGTTGCAGGCCTATCATATCGGGCGGAGCGATTTCGAACTGCTCGCGCAGACGTTCCTGACCGCGCGTGCCAAGCTTGGCGCACAGGGGCAGGATTTCCATACCGTGTATGCGTCACGTCGGCGCGACATGCCCGGCGCAGGGAGGTGAACACCACCCTTGTGTGATTATTTGACGCCGCACTGTTGCGGCGCGCGAAAGAGGAGGTCGCGATGGCAACGAAAGCCTATATTCTGATTAAGGTGAAGGCCGGCAAGACCAAAGACGTCATTAAGGCGCTCAAGAAGATCGCCGGCGTCGAGCAAGCGCATCCCTGCTTCGGCCAGCCGGATATTTTTAGCTTTGTCAATGTCGCGGATGAAAAGGCGCTCTCGGATGTGGTGATCACAAAGATCCATACGATTGAAGGCGTGGAAGAAACGGACACCCACATCGTCGCAGAAACCTGAAGCAAGGAAAAAGTTCAAAGGTCAAAGTAAAAAGTGAGGAACGGCTTGCTGTAAGGAATGGTCGCCGTTTTCTTCTTAACTTTTGACTTTTAACTTTTTACTTTGCGGCAACCTGCACAGGGTTGCCGCTGGCCGCCGAGTGGTAGCACGCGTCAGCGATTTCCACCGCTCGTTGACCATCCAGGCCTGTGATCGGCATCGGAGCCCCGCGTTCGAGCGCGTCAAGAAACGCGTGTAAGGTTGCGACGATCGTCGGACGATCCTCCAGCGTTCTTTCATCTCGCGCGTTGCCCGATGAAATTCTGGAGAGGCGATGGCTGACCCAATCTGCAATCAACTGTCCGTCCTTCCCTATCCACTCGGCTCGACTGATTCGTCCCGCCGTGACACGCGAGACATCCACGATACAGGGCAGACCACCGGAGGTCCGAAGACTGACCAAGGCTCTGGACTCCGGTCGCTCCGGCGCAGAGCCGTCCATGTCACACCGGACTTCAATGACTTCCTCGCCGGTGAGAAAACGGATCAGATCCAGAAGATGAATCCCGATTTCTAACAGCACCCCTCGCCCTGCGTAGTCTGCAGGGTTGTGTGTGAACTCCCCGCGCGGCTCTACTCGATTCGTGAGCACCAGGTATTGTCGCGGCCCTGCGCAAGCCAGCTCGGCCTTGAGCGCCAACACGGCGCTGTCGAATCTCAGCGTCTGGGCGGTCATGAGGGGCGTGCCGCAGGATTCCGCTGCACGCACCATTTCTCGCGCTTCAGCGCCGGTAGGCGCAAGAGGCTTCTCAATGAGGACCGGCTTCCGTGCTTGGACCGCATCCAGGCAAATCGCTCGGGTTACGGCTGGCGGGGTGACCACCACGACCGCTTCGACGTTGGAGTCAGCGATGAGGTCATGGTAGTCCTGATAAAATCTGACCGAGTGGTCGGCAGCGAATATCGAGCCCTGAGCGGCGGTACGGCGACAGACCGCCACGAGACGCGCATTCGGCAGAGGCTCCAAGAGATGACCGGCATAGCGCATCCCATGCCGGCCCAGTCCGATTAATCCGATCCCTATCGGGGCCAAAGCCGTGCCTTCATCCAGTGCCTGCTGCCGGGACCCACATACACAAAGAGGCCGTGCTGGGCAACACGGCCTCTTCCTGTGATGTGCTGGAACTCTTCAGATCGTTTCCTGGCTAGTGGCGCCTGCCGCCGTGCTCCGTGCCCCCTCCCCCGCTGCGACCGCTCCCACCTCCCCAGGAGCGCTCCCGTCTTTCCTGAGGCTTGGCTTCATTCACAACCAGCGTTCTGCCCTCATGCTGGGTCCCGTTCAGAGCCGAGATCGCTTTCTGAGCTTCCTCAGATGTCGCCATTTCCACAAATCCGAACCCGCGTGATTGACCGGTATATCGATCTGTGATCACTTTGGCTGAGGCCACCGTGCCGTATTGTGCGAAGAGTTCTTGAAGCGTCTGATCCGTCACCTGATACGATAAGCTGCCTACATACAATTTGTTCCCCACAGTGCCCTCCCTTAAGCGATCGTAACAAACTTCCTCGGGTCGTTACGGTCCGACATAGACGCAATTGTAGCCCTGCATGCCCAGGAGGTCAACCGTCGTTGGCTCAATTGACAATCCCTCAGAACGGTCGCTATAGTACGCCTCCTTGCGTGCTCATCGCGCGCCCATACACAACTGCCATGCCTGACCAGGTTTCACCTTTCACGCTCGAGCAAATCGGCACCAGCGCCGTCCGCTTTCCAAGCGGAGCCCCAATGCCGTCCATCACGGACGCGTCCGCCGATCCCTATGCACGAACTCGCATTGCGAAGGAAACACAAGTGGAGGGCCTGCTGTTCTGGCCGCAAGAAAAGAGGACCTATCCGAGCCTCGTGTTGCTGCACGAGAAGTGGGGACTGAACGCACAGATCAAGGACTTGGCGAACCGGCTCGCGTGCGAAGGCTATACGGTGATCGTGCCGAATCTGTACGGAAGACAAGGAGGCATGGTGACCGCGAACGAGGAAGTCGCGGTGGCGCTGATGAGTCGGACGAACGAGACCCTGCTGCTGCAGGACATCAATTCCTGCTGCGAGTTCCTCAACACGCGCGATCACGTGAAACGAAATGTGCATGGCGTCATCGGATTCGGCATGGGCGGCTCCTTGGCCATTCGGTTCGCCTGCCAGCGGAAGCGGCTACGAGGCGCGGCGGCCTTTTACGGCAAAATGATTTCTCCACCCACGGTGCTCAAGGACCTCTGTTGTCCTGTCCTCTATCATCAGGCCGGTGCCGATGATTGGGTGACTGCCGAGGAAGTCGAGCAACTGCGCCAGGCGACCAAGGAGTACGGAAAACAGGTGGAGATCCGGACCTACGACGGCATGCCTCACGCTTTCTGCAACGAGACCCGCAAAGACGTCTATCATCCCGAGGCCACTCGGATGGCCTGGGAGGCCACGCTGGCATTTCTCAGCGACTGCTTCAAAGCCGACCAGTAACAGCATACCCGCCTCGCGGCTGAATCCTGATTCGGCGAGCCGCTGACCCCATTGAGATTTTTGAGAGGATGCCGCAGAATGAACACCGATGGGGTCACGAAGGCTTCGAGGTCCATACGCGCAACTCACAGCAGTTACGGCTACCGTCGTGGTATCGGGGCTTGCGCTGCATGCAACAGCAGCGGGATTGCAAACTCCGGGCATGGAGCTCCCGGACTTCCCGAGCATCCTGCAAGTGCAAGCTCGCAATCTGGCTTCTGTCACCTCAGATGCTGAGGCCCTGGCTCTTTTCTCCACTCGCCTAGGCCCGCTCCTCGGCCTCAAGGACGCGATTTCGGCTCTCACCAATCAACCAGCGGCGGGCAAGGATTCTGACGGGACAGTGTCTTCCGACCTGACCAAGGCGGCGGTTCGGTTGACCGCTGAAATGGCTGCATGGCGGCTTGCGGCTGCGGTCAAAGAGGCGGCCAACGCAGAGGATACAAAGGCCTTGCAAACCATCCAGCAAGAAACGATGCCTCAGCAAAGCTGGCTGCTCGAAGGAAAGGAGCGCGCCTTCCTCCGTCAGACGATGACGCAGAGCGCAGTGCTGACCTCGATCCAGACCACTGAGGTCCAGGAATCCGACACACCGCCTGGATACGAAGGATACGCAGCGTACCTCGACCGGACCTATCCCCGATTCATCGGTCCAGACTCGTCGTGGCTCACAATGGCTGAAAGGGAAGGACCCGCTGGCCTGCGCCGTCGCTTAATGGAGTTTTGGGAACGCACTGCTCAGAGCAATGTTGATCATGTTGAGAAGGAGAAGCTTGCCGCTCGGTACTTTCACATCAGGCTTCGCTCCGTGCTCGTTGCGCATCTTGCCGCGCTGGCGATCCGCGTCGAAGCTGAGGCGGAGCAGCGGACTCGCGCCGAATGGCTCCGCTTGCGTTCATGGCAAGACACCCTGCGGGAGATGAAAGGGCTTGCGCGTCTTTGCGGGACTTGGCAGTGGACGGTGCATAACCATAAAAACCATCAGGAACACAAGATGGTTCTTTCCTTCCTCCCCCCGGATGTACCCTCTCCAGACGGGCCGCGACCGACCAAAATTGTGGTGTTGGGGGACGCCGTCTATCTTCGCTGGGAATTTCAGGGAGGGTATCAGGAGGACAGCTTGCTCTTCACAGGAGGGAGCCAGCGTCTTGAAGGCACCTTCACAAATTCAGCAGGAGCATGGGGATCCATCACCGGGAAACGTGCCGCCGCCTGTAGCCGTTAAGTATTCGCCCATCGAGAGTTCCAGCACCCCCAGCCCAACAGCGCCCAACCAGCGAGGAATGCCAATCCGCCCAAAGGTGTCAGGGCGCCAAGCCAGCGAGGGCCCGAGAATGCAAGTATGTAGAGGCTTCCTGAAAACAGTACAATGCCGAGCACAAACAGCCATCCCGCAACGCGGAGTGCGACGTGCTGGTACTGTTGGCTTGCCCATCCCGCGATGAACAGTGCAAAAGCGTGATACATCTGGTAGCGAACAGCGGTCTCAAACACGATCACCTGCTCCGCTGGGAGCATGGCTTTGAGCGAGTGAGCGCCAAACGCTCCTCCCGCAACGCCGAGAAACGCAACGAGAGATCCAATTAGGAAAAAAGTTCGTGGCATAGCTTTTTCAGGACTGAAGAGCGGTCGCAGTTGAGTATAGCATGGCTCGTTCTTATCCCCACCGGCACGAATAGGCTTTGTTTGATGCTGCCGCTTTATCATCTTCCTAGGTGTGACGTAGTTCACACGCACTCTGTGCCCATCGGAGTATAATCACTTGTCGCTGAGGGATTGCTGATGATACAGTTCGCCGAAGCTAAGGCGAAGTTGTTCAGTGGAAGTATCTAGACGTGAACCGGTAGTCGCACGGATCGTAAGCTATGGCGCGCGTCCTCGTTATCGACGACGAAGAACAGGTCCGAAAGCTGATCCGGGATGTGCTCGAGGAAGCCGGCCATAAAGTCGTGGAAGCTCGGAATGGCCGAGAAGGAATGAAACTGTACGAGGCGAACCCTGCCGATGTAGTGATCACGGATCTGGTGATGCCAGAGCAGGAAGGCCTGGAGACCATAACGGGACTGCGACGCCGCTTCCCCGCGGTCAAAATTATCGCCATATCTGGGGCCCAGCAGAAACTCGATCTTGATCTCCTCTATGTTGCTGAAAAGCTCGGCGCCCTTCGCACCATGGAAAAGCCGTTCGAGATCAGCAAATTGATCACCCTCGTGCAGGAATTGCTCCAGGACAAGCCCTAGACCGTCGGGTGCCATCCTCTGTTACGAGATTGGTAACACAGATCCTTCCCGCACTTCTCCTGAGAATTGAAGAATAAGAAGCAGTCCGAAGAGGAATCTTTATTGTTGGTGGTGCCGGAGACCGGACTCGAACCGGTACGGGCCTTATGAGCCCAAGGGATTTTAAGTCCCTGGCGTCTGCCTGTTCCGCCACTCCGGCAAAGAAATCGAACCGGTCGTGACTCTAGCATCCGCTTTTGGAGGGGTCAACCCACTGTGCTGAAAACACAAACGGCCTGTACCGAGGGGGCACAGGCCGTTCACTAGGTCGGTGGGATGTCAGATGATTGAAAAGGATCGCTGATCAGGCCGCTCGAACAGGCCGTCCATGTTCCTGCTTGGCCATGAAGGACTTGCCGTAATCAACTGCCCTGTCAAGCTCGGCCTTCACGTTACGACCAAACCGTGTGGCCCGAATCTGCGCCTTTTTCGTGTAATGCCTGATCTGCCTCCGGGTTTCGGCGCCTGATTGAGGGGCATACAGTAAGCTCAATCCCGCTCCAACCACTGCTCCGCCCGCCAACAATGCTGCTACTTTTGCGACTTCTCTACCCACGGTCGACATGGTTGTCCTCCTTACTTGTGAAACCGTCATGTTACCGCTACTGATTTGTTTTATGAGCGCTCACCAGTAAGGAGAGAGCAGCAACCATGCCAAGCTGAGTGGTTAGAAAAATCAGTGGAAAAGCTGAGGGTTCGGAGCACCCACGCCTCTTTCCTTCATACGTTAGTCTGTCCCCTTTTCACAACAGAGTCACACTCACAGTTTCAGAAATACCTCATGCCTGAAACCAGCGCCGCGCAAGGGTTCTAGCGAATGACCTGCTGCAAGAGAAAAATCGCCTTGTGCTGGGTCTCACGGGCTTCTTGCGGCAGACCCTGTGCCTCATACACGGTTGCCAGGTTCACGAGACTTGCCGCTTCTCGAGGCTGATCGCGCAGGGCTCGATACAGCGCCAGAGCCCTCTCATAGAGTTCAGCAGCCAGCACAGTGTTACCTTGGGCCTGGTGGAAGCTTCCGAGGAGAGAAAAGGTATCGGCTTCCCGAGGTCGGTCACGCAAGGTCTGATATAACGCAAGTGCTCGCTGGGCCATAGCCACTCCTTCCGCATGCTGATCGGTGGCTGCAAGGAGTCGAGCTAAGCGAGCCCTCACCGTAGCTTCAGCCCGAAGGTCTCGCTGGGCTTCCGCGAGCCGCAACCCTTCCTCATACTTCGCGCGAGCTGCCTGAGCATCCTCTTGGTGGAGGAGCGCATCGCCCATCACGGGCAGAATGGCGATCTGTTGACCTTGGTCTTGCCGACTCCCGGCATCCTCTAGCGCTGTCCGCAGCATCGCCAGTCCTTCGCTCACGCGGTCCTGCGCAATGAACAGGGCACCGAGTCTGATCTGATATTCAGTATGGCCCTGCCGATCATGCGCTCGCTGGAACAATGCGCCGGCTCGTTGGTAAGCACTTTGGGCTTCCTCGACGCGCCCCAATGTTTCTGAGATCCGACCGACTCGCAACAGCGCACGAGCCTGCGAACTCTCCTGACCCACTCCGGCCATAAGCGGGATAGCGGTCCCTAGCATCTTCAGTGCCTCTTGATGCTTGTCCTGGCGTTCCAGCACGGTGGCGATTCGCGCAAGCGCGGTTGCTTCTCCGAGCCGATCTTTCTTTCCACGAAAAGTGGTCAATGCCCGCTGATAATAGGGCAAGGCTTCTTGAAGATGGTTCTGCACTTCATGAAGGTCTCCGATTTTGATGAGTTCATGTCCGTCGAGCGTGCGTGACGATGCGCGTTGCACAGTAACAGCGTGGGCGATCTGTTGATCCGGCACAACGACGAGAGATGATGAAGTCGCGAAGCAGCCTGGTGTCCAGAGAGGTGATCCGCCTGCCACGAGCAGGATCGCGATGATCCGTGAGACAGCCACAGCTTATCATACAACCTGCGCCTGGCCTCCGCTACATGAGGGACATCTGCAGCTTGCAAAACCACGGCGCTCCGCTTAGTATGGCCGGTGCTCATCAGGATGACGCCAATCATCACGAGACCATGAGCCTATGATCCCCTACCCCAATATCGATCCGGTCTTTCTCCGACTCGGCCCCGTCCAGTTCCGTTGGTATGGGCTCATGTACCTGCTCGGCCTGACAGCGTCTTACTTTGTGATTAAGTTCAACGCCGCCGCACAGAAGGTCTCACTCACCAAGGAGCAGATCTATGATCTGATCGTCTATGCGGCGGTTGGAGTCTTCGCAGGCGGACGGCTGGGCTATACGCTGTTTTATAACCTGCCTTATTACTTGGAACATCCAGCGAAGATTGTCGCGGTGTGGGAAGGGGGTATGTCCTTCCATGGAGGATTACTGGGCACGATCCTGGCGATGTGGCTGTTTGCCCGTCGCCGTGGGTTTTCGTTTTATACGATTGCCGACCTGGCCGCGCCCAGTGTGCCAATCGGGTTGGGGCTAGGGCGCCTCGGCAATTTCATCAACGGGGAACTGTACGGCCGCCCCACCGACGTATCCTGGTGCATGGTGTTCCCAGGCGGTGGACCGGAATGTCGCCATCCTTCTCAACTCTACGAAGCAGGCCTGGAGGGCGGCCTTCTGTTCGTAGTCCTTTGGCTGATCAGCCACCAACCGACTCCACCGGGTACGGTTTGTTGGAGCTTCATCACCGGCTACGGTCTCTGCCGGATGGTCGTGGAATTCTTTCGCGAACCGGACATGCATCTGGGGTTCATCTTCGGACCGTTCTCCATTGGCCAAGTCCTGAGTATCCCGATGATCCTGATCGGCGCCTTCATGCTGGCCTGGGGGTATCGGGAGACGGAGCGGCCGAGATGACCTCCGTGCTCGCGCACCCCGCACGCTCAGAAGGGATGGTACGGGGCGACCAGTGGAAGAAGTAATCGGTGGAGGCGCGCAGTTGAGGTCACCCCGGCCGCCCAGAAAAGTGTGGGTGAGTGATGAGTGCTGAGTGGTTAAGGTCAGAACCTGCGCCGCATGATGTGATCTCCTTCACACGGCCCAGATTCTTGGGGCTTCCCCTTACGCCTAACGCCTCACACCTCACGGCTCATTAATAGGGCATCTCGTCGTCGTCCAACCCGACGTGATGGCCGATCTCGTGGACCACGGTATCACGCACCTCCTGAACCACTTCTTCAGCGGTCCGGCAGAGCCGTAGGATAGGCCCGCGATAGATCGAAATGCGGGCCGGGAGGTGGCCACCGGGGTCGAAGAACGACTCCTTGTCGATCGATCGCCCGGAGTAGAGCCCGAGCAAATCGTCCTCTGAGTCTAATTCCAGTTCGTCGAGCACCTCCTGCGACGGTTCCGCCTCCACCACCACTGCCACATTCTTGAGCAAACGACGGTATTGGTCCGGGAGGCCGTTAACAGCCTGTTGCACGAGGCTTTCAAATTCCTCTGGGCTGATAGAGAGCGTTCGAACACGACCGCGACGCGCCATGTCTATTTCAAAACCTCTCTCAGCGACCCTCTCGCCCATTGAGGAAAGGCTGGGGTACGTGATGAGTGTGCTCAATGCGCTGTTCGTGAAGACGGCGTGATCAGATTATCTGACTTGGGAGTGGGATCAACGAGCCCATGCCGGCGGAGCGGTGGGGAGTCCCAGATAATCTTGTGCCCGGGCGCCAAGTTCGCTGCTTCGATATAATGTCGCCGCGCCGCCGCGTCGTCCCCGAGTCTCTCGATCACCATCGCCAGGTTGTAATGCGCTTCGGCTAAGGAGGGCTGTGCCTTGATGGCTGCCTCGTACTGTGCCTTGGCCTGTTCCCACTGGCGCGCGGCAAACAACCGATTGCCTTCTTCCATGGCCGAAGCTGCCGCCGGGACCGTTCCGGCAGGAGCGCGAAGCGTCCGTTCGTGATCTGTCGCCGCCGCACATCCGCTGACGAGAAACCCCACCAACACCACCAAAAGACTCCGTCTCATCGGTCGTTTCCTCCTCTTTCAGGACTGGACCGCTAGCCCATTCCGTAGAAACAGGAACTTGAAGCCGACCTTCTCCAATCCGAAGCACCGCGAGACAGCCTCGGTATAGACACGCGCTTGCAAGCGGTAGTCGGCGACCCTGCTAGCGACCTCGTCATCCCGCAGTCGGTCGGTCTTATAATCGGCGACCCATATCCGGCCGTCAAGACGATACACCAGATCAATGAATCCTTCCATAACGCATTGCTGGGCATCAAGATGCCATGGAATGGTAAATGGTACTTCCTGCCCCAGGATGATGGCCTTTTTTAGCTCGGCATAGGGCGCCGAGGCGACAAACGTTCTGAACAAGTCCTGTAGCTCCGTCATGATGAGATCCGCCTGTTCGGCGAAGGCTGCGGGAATTTCTCGTTGGCACACCACCTCGACCCGTTCGCTCAACTGCTCAGACGGCAACCTGAAATCCCAGCCTTCCAGGACGCGATGGGCCAGGGTTCCGATCAGTTGGGAAAAATCCGACACTCCTCTTGTTCGTTGCGAGCCGAGGAAAGGCGGCGTCTCTTTCACCTGCTGCTGAAGGGCGGTAGGACTGGTAAAGGCCTGGGAAGAAGCAGCCTCCTGTTTTCGCCTCGTTCGCTCCATCCATCGTGCCAGCAGTTCGGAGATATCGTCATCCGCTTGGGACCAGATGTTGTCGTGCTTGCGTGTGATCGCTCGTTGGGCTGGGCTCCCTTGTACGACCTGGAGAAAGATTTCGCCGTCCTCGAGCGGAATCGTGGTGCCGTCCGTCCGATCTCCCAGAGCGTCAAGCTCGAGAGCCAATCCCCTGGCGACCTGCACGAGAAAACTGTCCGGGGGAATCGTCTTGGGTAAACCGGCAGAGAGAATCAGCCGTCGCTTCGCGCGAGTCATACCCACGTAAAGAACGCGGCCCTGTTCGTACCGTTGACGCTCGGCGAGCTTCGCCCCCACAAAGACCCCGCCTACGGTTTGGACATCTCCCACGCGCACCCCGAGGATGCCGGTGGACCAGTCATGCTGGACGAAGACGCGTGGTTCTCTGCGATCCGTCCCCCGATGAAGGCCGGTCAGGACGACGACGGGGAACTCAAGCCCTTTCGCCTTGTGAATGCTGAGCAGTCGCACCGCTCCTTGGTCGCTCCCCTCCGCCACATCTTCGGCCAAGGGGCCTTCCGCCTCGTCCGGCGTCTCACTGACTCGCCTGGTGAGCTCCGCCACAAAGGCATGCCAGGTCAGGTCGGACCGTTGCGCCAGCTCAGCAGCAAGATCGCGAAGCTTCAATAAGTTGGCCACGGCCTGTTCCTGATCCAGCGAGGCGGCGGCAAGCTCCAGCAACGGCGCCCGAGCGAGTACGCCATCGATGACCTCGGTCAGTGGAAGCCGCGGGAGTTGCTGGTGGAGTTCGCGGAGCAGTGAATACACCGGCGCTGCTTTGCCAAACGCTTCTTTGATATCCCCCGCCAGTGAAGCCGATGCTGCGATGGTCCGGTAGTCCAGCAGATGTCCCCTGGCCAAAACCTCAATGTCCACGTCGGGAAGCCCGCCCAGCGCGGAACGGAGGACTCCCACCAAGGCAACCCGGTCATGCGGGTTGGCCGCGGTCCGCAAGAGGTTCACGACGTCGATGACTTCCTGTCGCTCATAGAAATGCTTCTCGCCTTCGGCCAAACACGGAATGGCGTATCGTCTCATGGCTTCCAGATAGTCCCGCATGCCGGTCAACGTGCGGAAGAGCACCGCGACATGCCCAGGTTTGATCTTGGTCCGTACCTCTCGCTCGATGATTTCTTCGCGGCCCAGCAGCTCCTCACTCAGCCATCGCGCCAACTCTTCTGCTTCAGCTCGGCTGGCGGTCTCCGTCTCAGCGTCAGGCTCTTCGGGGCGGACGATGCGGAGTTCCACGCGCTCGGGTCCCAGCGATTGTGAACCGGCGTCATTCGCCACCAGCGGCTCATACTTGGGCTGCAACCCTTTCAGCGGTTCCCGTGGAAAGACACCGGCAAAAAATGCATTGATC
>JBOHOI010000014.1:0-21776 GCA_050731155.1 Nitrospiraceae bacterium
ACTCAGCGAGGAGGCGGCAATGGACATCCAGGAGGACGGCCAGCTCAGCGCCTATCGCAAACGTCTGCTTGAGGCGCTTCGCCAGCATCCCCGTCGGCAAGGCAGGGAGGACCCTGGCTTGCTGCAGATGTTTGTGAACCATGAATGCGTTGGCACGCTGGACTGCAGCCAGGCGGATCCCACGCTGGTCTTTGCCAGCCACGAACGGCCGATTCATACCATTGAGATCCGCACAGAGGCAGGGTTGCTGGTCGGCAGCTTCAGCGCACAGGAGGTCGGCATGAAGACGGCCCGGTTTCCTGTTGGGCGGCACGCGATCGAAATGAGCGTGCACACTCGGCTGGACGGGGGGATCGTCAGGGTGAAGTACCAGGCGGCAAAGGGCTGGCGGCACCTTCTCCACGGGGCGGTGACGAGCGTCATGGCAGGTCTTCCACGGCTGGACCAGCGAGAGCACGCCTGGATGAGAGCGATGGCGGTGACCCAGGCGGTTCTAGCTCTCGCTGTGCTGTTCCTGGTGGCGGATCGCGTGACGGACCGTGAGAACACTCAGGCGACCGTGGTGCAGGCACCGCCTGCCTCCATCCCTTCCAACACCACAGAGGTCATCTCAGCGGAAGCCTTGGCTCTCCAGGAGCAGAAACTCGTCCGGCTTGCGCAATCGCAGGAAGCGGCACTGCAGACTCTGCAGGCCCAGCAAGAGGAAATCTTGCAGGTCACCCGAACCCTGGAGGCTGTGGCAAAGGCTCAGCAGCAACTTCGCTCCAGTCTTCTGACCGTTCAGCGACAGGAAGCTACTCCCAAAGGTGTGGCGCCCGGCAAGCTGAACAAGTTGCTATTGGCTGAACTGCGCAACGCGGCGGCTGAGCGCAAGCAGATGCACCAGCAGATTCAAGAATTGACAGCCGGCAAGGAGGCACTCAGCAGCGCGCTGTCTGCCCTCGAGACCCGGAATCGCGAGCTGGAGAAGAATCGCAAGGCGGAGAAACCTGCCGTGGCGAAAGCGACCGAGGGTCCGCCTCCATCCCCCACCGTGGCACCGTCGCAAGTAGCTGAAGCCCCTCGCGAGAACTTGTCACAGCCTTTTAACTTTTGGGTTTCCTTCCAAGACGGCACCTCCGAAGCCAGCATCGAGGAGTTGATCAAGGAAATCCAGGGGCGCAAAGGCCCAGTCAACGCCGGCTGGTACAATGTCGAGGTGACGCTGCCTCAGCCGCAGCCGCCGGACGGGTTTATGGAGTCGCTCAAAAAAGCGAAGATCGTGAAGGCTGTAACAACGAACCGGAATATGCCGCCTGCTCAGTAACCGCGGCCTGCCCCTTGAGAGAGGGGAAAGGGCACGGCTTTTGACCGTGCCCTTGACGAGATAGATTACTTCCCGCCTTTATCGTCTTTCTTCTCATCCTTGAAGTCGGGCTCGGCCTTCTGACCATCGGGCTTCTTATCCTTGGCCTTCTCTTCGGTCGGAGCCGGCTCTGGGCTCTCCGCGAACGTCACGGTCCCTGCCCCGAAACTGAGCATGACCGCCAACGCGATTAATCTGATCAACTTTTTCATAGCGAGCCCTCCTTATGAGAGTGGATGGTGAAATGGGAAGAGTGTTTACGAGTATGTGCCGTACTATCGAGATCGTCCCGCTCCCCAAATGGTGGGGCATCGGGCACATACGCACTCTGATAATAAGCAAGGGAAATGCCTAGTGTCCTGAAAGCATCGAAATAGACTGATTGCCTGATTATTCAATGGCTTTTCGAAAAACTGCCGACGCGATGGTGAAGAGGGGCTGAAGGCAAAACCCTTCAGGGAAATTCGCCAGCCGCAATGAACCTTGTTGATTTAGGGGAGGCCGAGCTTGTATGAGTTTCCCTACGGGACGGGAGGGAAAACCCCACACCTCTGGATCTTGATGACAGCCAGAGTACTCTAGAGTACTCTGAGGAGCAGAGCATGTCAGATTTCCATCAGAACGGCGTGGTGACCGTGTTGCACCGGCTGGGTCCGCCGAATGTCGAGCAACTTGAGGCGGAGCTGCAGCGGCACGCCCAAACCAATCCAATCGCGCTAGTGCTTCCCTCCCTCTATGCCGAACTCCAACGGCCTGCGCTCAAGACGATCGTCGAGACCTTAAAAGAGCTCCGCTATCTGAATGAAATCGTCATCTCGCTGGACAAAGCCTCCGCGTTAGAGTTCCGCCTTGCCAAGGAATATTTTTCGGTGCTCCCGCAACGGGTGCGGCTGATCTGGAACGACGGGGCACGCATTCAGCACATCCTCAAGCTGCTGGTCTCACACGAAATCGACATCGGTCTGCAAGGCAAAGGACGAGGGTGCTGGACCGCGTTCGGCTACGTGCTGGCCCGCCAGCAGAGCGCAGTCATTGCGCTGCACGATTGTGACGTGCTGAGCTACAACCGTGAATATCTAGCTCGGCTGTGTTACCCGATCGCTAACCCGAACCTGGGCTACGAATTCTGCAAGGGCTACTACAGCCGTGTGACGGACCGCCTCCACGGCCGAGTGACCCGTCTGTTCATGACGCCGCTGATCCGCAGTTTGCAGCGACTGGTGGGGCCCCACCCGCTGCTCACCTTTCTGGATAGTTTCCGATATCCGCTGGCAGGAGAGTTTGCGATGGTGCGCGACCTAGCCTGGATCAATCGGATTCCTGGTGACTGGGGGCTGGAGGTGGGCGTGTTGGCCGAGGTCTATCGCAACTGCGCCCTGCGTCGGATCTGCCAGGCCGACATTGCGGATGCCTATGAGCACAAACATCAAGCTCTGTCGGCTGATAATCCTGAAGCGGGGTTGCTCAAGATGTGCATGGACATCACCAAATCGTTATTCCGGAATCTGGCCAGCGAGGGAGTGGTGCTGTCGGAAGGACTGCTCAAGACACTGCGGGCTACCTATCTGCAAGCCGCCCAGGAGGCGATCAGCCGGTACGAAAATGACGCCGCGATCAACAGTCTGAAATTCGATCGACACGAAGAACGGACCGCGGTCGAGGCCTTCCTGAAGGGCCTCAAGCTGGCCACAGAGGGATTCCTGGAGGACCCGCTGGGGGTACCGATGATCTCGAACTGGAGCCTCGTGACGGCCGCGGTGCCCGACATTTTCGGCCGTCTGATCGAGGCGGTGGAAGAGGACCATGAGTGGAATCCCGCGGCTGAAGGCGAGCAGGCGCGCGCATGACTTCCGTGGCGACTCCTCTGACTCAAGAGACTGAGCACAAAGTTCACGAAATCGGCGAGACAGATGTTCTGGTCGGCATTCCCAGCTATAACAATGTCGACACGATCAGCCATGTGGTGCGCGCAGTCAGCGCCGGACTGGCCAAATACTTTGCCCGCTCCCGAGCGGTCTTGGTCAATTCAGACGGCGGCTCATCCGATGGCACGCCTGAAGCTGTCGCCCGAGCGGTGGTGGACCTCGGAACCCTGCTGATCAGTGAGCAACAGAGTTTGCTTCACAAGATCATCACGCCCTACCACGGAATCCCCGGGAAGGGCAGCGCGTTTCGGACCATCTTCGAGATCGCGAGGCGGCTGAAGGCGAAGGCCTGCGCGGTCGTGGACTCGGATCTGCGAAGCATCACGCCGGAGTGGCTCGAGTTGTTGATCCGGCCGGTGCTGGAGGAAAGCTACGACTATGTCGCGCCCTACTATCTCCGCCACAAATACGATGGAACCATTACCAACAGCATCGTCTATCCGCTGACCCGCGCGCTCTACGGACAGCGCATTCGCCAGCCGATTGGCGGCGACTTTGGCTTCTCCGGGAGACTGGCGGAACGCTATCTGGAGAAACATGTCTGGGAATCTGATGTGGCCCGCTTTGGCATTGATATCTGGATGACCACGGAGGCGATGGCCAGCGGAGCAAGGGTCTGTCAGAGCTTTCTGGGGGCGAAAATCCATAATCCCAAGGACCCGGCTGCCGATCTCTCGGCGATGCTGGTTCAGGTCATGGGAGCTGTCTTTGCTTTGATGGAAGAGCATCAACTAGTCTGGGGGGAAGTGAAGGGATCGAACCCAGCCAAGCTGTTTGGGTTCCAGTACGATGTCGGCGTCGAGCCAGTCAACGTCAATGTGGACCGCATGATCAGCAGTTTCCGACAGGGCCTCGCCGATCTGGAACCGATCTGGAGGCAGATGCTCGCACCGGACACGGTGGAGGGGCTCCTTCCCTTAAAGGACTGTCCGCTCCAGGCATTTCGCATTCCCGAGGATCTCTGGGCTCGACTCATCTATGATGTCGCGGTGTCCTATCACCACCGTGTCATGCCACGCGAGCACCTGCTCAAGGCCTTCACGCCGCTCTATCTGGGACGGACAGCCACCTTCGTGCTGGAGACACAGGGACTCACGTCTGCCGAAGCTGAAGGGCGAATTGAGTTACTCTGCCAAGCCTTCGAAGAACGCAAGCCGTATCTCGTGGAACGATGGCAGGCCCCCCTCGCTTAATAACGGAGGCGACCATGAAAGAATTCTGGGAAAAAGCCCTGCTGGGACCGCTGGAGACGTTGAGCAGAAATGTGCTCGCGGTGCTGCCGAATGTGCTCGCTATGTCCATCATCCTGCTGGTTGGGCTCGTGGCTGCCTGGTCGATCGGTCACGTGGTGGAACGACTGCTGCGCGTGATCGGGTTGGATCATCTCACCAACCGCCTCGGGGTCAATGCCGCGTTGACGCGTGGCGGGGTCAAGGCCGATCCTTCCTATCTGGTTGGGCGCACGGCCTATTGGCTGGTGGTGGCATTTGCGATCATGGCCGGGCTCGGAGCGCTGAATCTCCAGCCGCTTAACCAGTTTGCCCAGTCCTTTCTGGCCTACCTCCCGCGCCTATTTACTGCCGCGCTGATTCTGGTGGCCGGCTACCTCCTCTCGAACTTCGTCTCGCAGGCCGTCCTGATTGCCGCAGTCAATGCCGGTCTCCCGCCTGCGCGGCTTGTGGCAGCCTGTTCACGGTGGGGGGTTCAACTCGTCGCGGTGGCGATGGCATTGGAGCAACTCGGCATTGCGCAGAACATTGTGACCGAGGGGTTTGGCATCGTGCTGGGCGGCGTGGTCCTGGCCGCGGCGATTGCGTTCGGGCTAGGCGCAAAGGACCTGGCTAAGGAGTTCCTTGAGCGACGGCTTGGCAATAAACCTCGAGACCGCGCCCCAGATGATCTGCGACATCTCTGAGCAACGACCGGTGAACAGACGCCTGACCTCAGGCCTTGGTTACAGGCTTGACGTCGTCCTGCTGCTCTGCGTGAGCGTGACACTGTGCTCATGCTCTCGAGGCAACGAGGACGGTGCCTCCACGCCCTCCACGGTGGTCGTGTTCAAACACGGCAAACTGTTCGGTGATCCTCGCACGTTTGAAGCTCTGCTCCGGGAATTTGAGCGACGCCATCCCGGTGTCATCGTTCGCGAAGAACTGCTTCCCTCCTCCACTGATCAGCAGCACCAGTTCTATGCGATCAACTTGGAGGACCAGCGCGCGACATTCGACCTGCTGGCGGTTGACGTCATCTGGGTGCAGGAATTCGCCAGGGCCGGCTGGATCCAAGACCTCGACCATCTACTGCCGCCCTCAGAGCGAGATCTGTATTTTCCCGCTGCAATCCAAGCAGCCACCTTCGAGGCACGGCTCCACGCGATCCCGTGGTACATAGATGCAGGTGTACTGTATTACAGGCGGGATCTTCTTGATCGGTACGGATTCAGTCCGCCGCGCAACTGGCCTGAACTGGTCCGCATCGCCCGAACCATTTTACAAAGAGAGCGAGACCAGGCCCTGCACGGCTTCGTCTGGCAGGGCAAGCAGTACGAAGGATTGGTATGCGTCGCCCTGGAATTTATCTGGGGGCATGGCGCGAATGTGCTGGAGGAGAAACCCGGAGCCGAGTCAGCCGTGACCTTCATGCGAGACCTCGTCGTCCGGGAAAAGATCTCACCGGCCCTGGTCTTCACGGCAGACGAAGAAGCCACCAGACATCTATTCGGAGCAGGCCGTGCCATCTTCATGAGGAATTGGCCCTACGCCTGGCCACTCTTCCAGCAGGAGGGCTCACCAGTCCGAGGGAAGGTCGGGATCGCTCCCCTACCGTCTTTCCCGGGACATAGATCAGCGTCAACGTTGGGCGGATGGATGCTGGCGGTCCCACGCCGCGCGGCGCACCAGCGCGAGGCCGCGGACCTGATCACCTTTCTGACCTCGCCAGAAATCCAGCGACGGATGGCCCTTGAGATCGGTTACAAGCCGACGCGCCGTGACCTCTATCGGGATGCTTCGCTGCTCCAGTCCCAACCGTGGCTGCGCGAACTGGCTCCGGTGTTGTCGGCGGCCAGGCCTCGGCCGGTCAGCCCCTATTATCTGATGCTGTCCCAGGCCCTGCAGCCTGAGCTGAGCGCAGCCTTGGTCGGAACCAAGTCGCCACGAGCAGCCCTGGCTTCGGCGAGATGGCAGATGGCTCACATCCTGGAGCGTGAGGGGAATTCCCTTCCAGCTCATCTCCGATGAATGGTCCGGAGACCCATTGATGACCGCCAGTCTTTCAAACAGGGGACAGTGCTCCGGGCGTACGCTTTCGGAGAGAGGCTGGGGGTACCTGTTCGCAGGACCGGCCCTCTGCTTTGTTGGGAGCCTCGCGCTCGCTCCGATCCTGGCAGCGGTCTGGTTGAGCTTCCAACGACGTCTGCCTATCTTCGGGATCCAGGAATTCGTGGGCCTCAGGAACTATCTGGAACTGGCAGGGGATGACCGATTCTGGGCGGCCTGCCGGACCACCTTGTACTTCACCGGGGTATCGGTGACGGTCGAGCTGGCGCTCGGTCTGGGCATGGCGCTCCTCATCGATCGGACCTGGCCGCAAGTTCTGGGCGCACGCACCGATTCGGAGTCGGGACATGGACAGGCTTGGCTACGAGCGATCATTCTGATCCCGTGGGCGATTCCCACTGTGGTCTCGGCCCGCATGTGGGACTGGCTCTACCATCCCGAGTACGGGCTATTCAACTATCTCCTCCTGACGAGCGGACTGATCTCTCAACCGATCAACTGGCTGGGAGACCCTGTGTGGGCGATTCATGCCGCCATTCTCATGGATGTCTGGAAGGCCACGCCCTTTGCGGCCCTCCTGTTGCTGGCCGGCCTGAAAGCGATCCCGCGCCAACTGTATCAGACCGCGATGATGGATGGGGCGAGTGCCTGGGCGGCGTTCCGCCATATCACCGTGCCGTTGCTCCTCCCGGTAATCCTGATTGTCCTGGTGTTCCGCACGATGGACGCAATCCGTGTATTCGACGCGATTTACGTGCTGACCAGCGGGGGCCCGGGCAACAGCACCGAAACGCTGTCCATCTATGCCTACAAGACGCTCTTCCAGACGCTCCAGTTCGGCTACGGGTCTGCGCTGGCCTCTGTGATGTTCCTCCTGGTGCTGATGATGACCGGTTGCTACTTGCTCCTGCTGCGTCGGCACCTGCAGGAGGTGACCTAATGGCTGGTGTGATGCATCAGGAAGTGATGTCTATGGTCATGGAGGTAATACGGCGAACGGTTCGGATCGTTCTGCTGTTGCTCGTCGCTCTGTTCTGCTTGGGACCAGTCCTATGGCAGACGATCACATCGTTCAAACCGGAGACCGAGCTGATCCGCCTGCCGCCGGTTCTGCCGGAAGCGCCGACGGGAGGCCATTACGAGGCAGTGTTGACGCGATCCTCGCTGGGACGAGCACTGGTGAACAGCGCGACCATAGCGGCGAGCACCACGGCTCTGGCGATCGGATTCGGCGCACTGTGCGCCTTTGCGCTGGCTCGGATGCCGATCAAGGGGAAGAGCGTGATCCTGGGATTGATCTTGACCATCTCCATGTTCCCGCCCATCGCCGTGATCAGCTCCTTATATCTCCTCATGAGGACGCTGGGGCTTAGGGATACGGTGGGGGCCTTGATTCTCACCCATACAACCTATGCCTTGCCGCTGGCGATCTGGATTTTGACCAGTTTTTTTCGGCAAATTCCTGTGGAACTCTACTGGGCGGCGCTGGTGGACGGTTGCAGTCCCCTGCGCGCGCTGGGTTCGGTGATCCTCTGGCCGGCGCTGCCCGGCGTGACGGTGGCGGCCTTGCTGGTGTTTATCTACTCCTGGAACGAGTTCATGTTCGCCCTCACGCTCACCGCCTCCGATGCGTCACGCACGGCGCCGGTGGCCATTGCGCTCTTCCCGGGCCTGCATGAGGTCCCTTGGGGTGACATGGCGGCGGCCTCAATCGTGGTCACGGCGCCGATCGTTTTGCTGGCCATCATGTTTCAGCGGCACATTGTGGCGGGCTTGATGGCCGGAAGCGTCAAGAGTTAACAACGTTGTGAGTGGTGAACGGATGGCCGAAGTGAAGCTGGAGAGACTGGGTAAGCGGTTCAGTGACTCCGAGGTCATCCAGGGACTGACCCTGACCGTGCATGATGGTGAACTGTTCACGATTGTCGGGCCGTCCGGAAGCGGCAAGTCCACGCTGCTGCACCTGATCGCCGGTCTCGAGGGCCCGACTACGGGGCGAATCTTCTTTGACGACCTGGATGTCACTGCCCTGCCACCACGGACACGCGACGTCGCACTTGTCTTCCAGAACTACGCGCTCTATCCGCACATGACGGTAGCGGAAAATCTGGCTTTTCCACTCCGCGTGGCTGGGCGCAAGTCCGGCATGGATCGGGCGAGGATCCAGCATGAGGTGAAACGAATGGCGGACATCCTCGGACTCAGCGCAAGCCTTCTGAAACGACCGCGAGAGCTGTCCGGCGGTCAGCAGCAGCGGGTGGCCTTGGGCCGGGCCCTAATCAGGAAACCGCGCGTCTTTCTCCTGGACGAACCGCTGTCCAATCTGGATGCGCAGCTCCGGGCCGATATGCGCGCTGAGCTGCGCCGGCTTCATGGCGAACTGAAGATTACGACGATTTACGTCACGCACGATCAGACTGAGGCCATGACGCTAGCCGACCGCCTTGCCGTATTGGACCGGGGGTTCCTTCAGCAGGTGGGGAGCCCATGGGACCTGTACAACGAACCAGCCAACCTGTTCGTCGCAAGCTTCATTGGACAGCCCCCGATGAATTTGCTGGATGCCCGGGTTGCGCGAGGGCAGATCATGGCCGACCCGATCCAGATCCCCTTGCCAGCCAACCTGACCGACATCGGGGTTCAGCACGAAGGCGACCGGGTGAAATTGGGAATCAGACCGGAACAGGTGCAGGTGTCTGACTTGCCTGCTGTTGGCAATCAGACCGGAGTGAGCGGTCGAGCTGTCACCGGCATCATCCGACTCATCGAGCCCACCGGCGGACAGACGTGGGTGACGGCGGAGGTCGGCGTGGCTGACGGCGTCACCACGCTGGTGGGATTGGCCTGCGCAGGGTTCAGGGGAAGGCCGGGAAAGGGTGTTACAATTTCAGTGGCAGGAGCCTGTCCCCTCTTGTTCGACCTCAGAACGGGAGATCGGCTCCGAGCCTGATCCTGGCTCCACGCAGCGCGAAGACTGAGAGGAGGAAACAAGTATGACCGGACTAGCCGTGCAGGATCTTACACCATGGATGTTCCAGACAATCACCTCAGGGATGCAGGCCGGTATGCGGATCGCTCTGATCGTTGTGGCAGGCTATGTCGCCGTCCGCTTTATCAAGCTGGGCGTGGCGCGTTTGGAATCAACCCTTGTGAAGGCAGGGGAGGCCACCGAAGCTGTGCCAGGAGTAACCAGAAATCGGGTGATCACCTTGACGAGTGTGCTCCGCACCATTGCGCTGGCTCTGGTCTGGGCAGCCGTGGCCATCATCACCCTTGCGCAAATCGGGCTGGATGTCACGCCGATCCTCGCCAGCGCCGGCATCCTTGGCTTAGCGGTGGGCTTTGGCGGGCAGAATCTTGTCAGGGACGTCATCAGCGGGTTTTTTATCGTCCTGGAGGACCAAATTCGGGTGGGAGATGTGGCCATTATCAACGGCACCGGCGGGTTGGTGGAATCCATCACCTTCCGGACAATCGTGCTACGAGACTTGTCCGGAGTGGTTCATGTGTTCCCCAACGGAACCATCAACACCCTATCCAACATGACCAAATCGTGGTCAGCCTACGTGATTGACGTCGGGGTGGCCTATAATGAAGACACCGACCTGGTGGTCGAGGTGATGCGGCAGGTGGCTGAAGAGCTGAAACAAGATCCAGGCTTTGCCGAGAAGATGATCGAGCCTATCGAGATATTCGGCGTCGATAATTTCGGCGAATCAGAAGTGGTGATCAAGGCGAGACTGAAAACCAGGCCCATGGAGCAATGGACAGTGGGGCGCGAGTATCGACGGCGACTCAAAAAAGCGTTTGATACGCAGGGTATCGAAATCCCTTTTCCTCAGCGATCCATTTCGATGGCTGACGCCAGTATTCCGTTCAAAGTCCAGGTTCAAGCCGCGGCCGATCAAGCCGGCGCTTAACGAGGTGAGACATGACTGCGAGGAAACAGCGTCCGACCAATCGCGTTGCGAACCGTCCTCCTGATCCACAGCGGTCTGACCAGTGGCTGGGAGGCGAGGCGCATGTGCGTTTTCAGCGCGGGCGCAGTTGGCGCGACCTGTTCCAAGGCCATCGAAAAGGCATGGCCGGCCTGGCCTTGGCCTTTCTACTCGGGATCGCAGTCGGGACAGGCGTGGCCATCCTGACCCGCCGAAGACCATAGAGGAGAACACTTCGAGAAGGTCCACACATGGGCGTCCGGCGTGCCGACAGTCCCTTTCGCTTCGTAAGCTGCATGGAGTTGCGTGAGATCTTGGGAAAACGCGCGATGGACGAACAACGATTGCTTGAAATCATCGAGGAGGCCCCACCGGACAGTATCTATTATCACACTAACAGCTACTATCTGAGACATCCGTACTCGCAAGGGTTGTTCCCAAATGACTTTGCGACCTGGGTGGCACTGCACGCTCAGGACAGGGTACTAGGTGAGCGCCTGAGTTTGCTCGATCCGTTCGAGTTCGATGACATCGAACGACTCCGCAGTGAGATTGTCGCCATCATGGCCGAGCACCTCAGTCACCTGGGAACCGTGCCGCGGTGCACGAGCGGCGAACCATTTGAGTTTGTGCGTTCCCACGTCATCGAGGCTGATCTGGGCCTCGAAACCTGGACACTGAGGGAGTTTCGTGATGTCCTGGCTCACGTGGAGGTCGGAGCAATCTACAACCATGTCTGCGAGGCGCGGTTGCGGAAGGGACGGCTCTCCGGTGATTTCGCCGCTTGGCTGTCCGCCGCGGAGGGGCTGTGCCTCCCTGACCTTGCCGCACGGGTCGTGAAGGTGGGGCGTCTCGGGTTGAGCCTGGAAGGTGTGCGGGATCGCATTGTACAGGCGTGCGATCAGGCTCTGGGTGCCACTTGAACCATTAAGTGAAGCTCGCGCAATGACAAGCCTCCTTGAGCAGTACCAGGATGTAGCTCCGCGGGGAACCGTTGATTTTCTGCGACAACTCGGGCAGCGTGTCGAGGGCAAGCAGATGCTGCACGTCAACTCCACGCGCTATGGCGGTGGGGTCGCAGAGATTCTGCAACGGCTTTTACCTCTGGTAGAGGAGTTGGGGGTCAAAACCCGCTGGGAGGTGATCACGGGTTCCGACCACTTCTACAAAACGACCAAGAGTTTCCACAACGCGTTGCAGGGGACCAAGCAGCGGATCACGGCGGAGATGTACGAGGCCTACCTTGAGTGCAACCGCGAGAACGCAAAGCGGTTGAACCTGGAGGCAGATGTCTCCATGATCCACGATCCCCAGCCAGCCGCCCTGATCGATGCTCGTCCTCAGGGCTCTAAGTGGATCTGGCGGTGCCACATTGATATCTCGACCCCTCAACGGTCGGTCTGGCAGTTTCTCCGCCCCTATGTGGTCCGGTACGATGCGGCCATCGTCTCGCTGCCCAAGTTTGCGCAGCGGCTGCCGATCCCCCAGTTCCTGGTCTATCCCTCGATCGACCCGCTGAGCGACAAGAATCGTGATCTGTCCCACGAGGAAGTTAACCAGATCTTTGCGAGGTTAGGCGTGCCACGAGACAAGCCGATGCTACTGCAGGTGTCGCGCTTTGACCGGTTCAAGGACCCAGTCGGAGTCGTGGAAGCTTACCGGCTGGTCAAGAAGAGCCATGACTGCCAACTGGTGCTGGCCGGCGGGACCGCAACGGATGATCCAGAAGGGGCAGAGGTCCTGGCGGATGTGCAAGAATCGGTTGGGACTGACCCTGACGTTCATCTCTTGCTCTTGCCTCCGACAGCAAACCTCGAGATTAACGCGCTCCAACGGGCTGCCACGATCGTGCTCCAGAAGTCCACACGGGAGGGATTCGGGCTGACGGTCGCGGAGGCGCTCTGGAAGGGCAAGCCGGTGATCGGCGGCGAAACCGGCGGCATCACAGTGCAGATCATTCCGGGCGTGACAGGGTACACGGTCAACTCTCCTGAAGGAGCCGCATTCTATGCGAAACGCCTCCTCAACGAACCGGACCGGATGGCTGCCATGGGCCGGCAAGCCAAGGAATATGCCCGCCATCGATTTCTCATCACACGGCACCTTCAGGATTATCTCGGACTTATGATCGCCCTGGATCAAGGAGGATGATGAACAGCTCAGCAGGTGTCAAGCCCGGTACCCAACCGACCTTCCTCCGTGGAAGCGCATCGGATCTGTCCATGGCTAACGACTCCAGGGAAAGGGCGTCAGGGAAGGGGCAATGCATAAAACGAAGCGTTCTGGCGGTTGCCGCTCTATCTATCGCGATGGTCGCTGGATGTGTATCCAGGAACGTCCACATGGAAACCCTTGCAGAACTGGAGGAGACCCGCAAGACCTCAGTCCAGACCGCTGAAGCGTTCGAGAGCTTCAAGAAGAAAGCAGCCGCGGACCTTGAGAGCCTGCAGCAAGACAAAGCCAAGCTTTCAAAGGAGCTGACGGCTGCCCTCACTGAGGCTCGTGATAAGGCCAGGGATCTGGAAGCCAAGCTGGCAGCAGAGCAGGTGAAGGTGGCAACACTGAGGGAGGAAAAACAGAAGCTCATGAGCGGAACCACTACGACGCAGGAGGAGATCGCTCGGATCCAGAAACGCGTCGGAGAGCTTGAGACCGCGGCCGGACGCGTCGGCGATCTAGAGAAGCGGCTCCATGAGCGCGATCAGGAGATCGGGAAGCTGAGGCAGGCTGCAGCTGACCGTGAGCTGCTCGCTTCCAAGGTAGCGGGATTGATGCAGGAACGTGAGCAACTTATCGCCGAACTTGCCAAACAGCAGAAGGCAATGAAGGCTCAGAAAGAACGGCTGGAGGCTAGGAGCGGAGAACAGGCACCTCCGGCACAGGAGCTAGCAGCCAAGGAAGCTGTGAACCAGCGACTCATCAAGATCCACACCGACCTCACCAAGTCCCTGGAAGCCGAGATCGCCAAGGGCGACATTCGGATTCAGCCAGTGCGTGACCGGGTGACGATCACGATCATGGATTGGCTTCTGTTTGAGTCAGGTGAGAGTCAGGTGAAGCAGACCGGCCTCAAGATACTCAAGCGGATGGGCGATGTTCTTAAGAATGTGACGGGCCAGCAGGTCCTGATCGAGGCACACACCGATAACGTCCAGGGCGGGGCGAAGCTGATGGAGCAGTTCCTTGCTAACTGGAAGCTCTGCACAGCGCGCGCCACAAACGTGGTTCGTTCTCTTGTTGAGAAAGGGGGCTTAGACCGAGCTACCTTATCGGCAGTCGGATGCGTGGACACTCCACCGTCGGCAAGGAACGAGACAGAAGGACGCTCAACCAACCGTCACATCGAAATCGTGCTGCTTCTGAAAAACCTGCCTGAAACCACTAGCCAAACGGCACCCTAGCAGATCGGCCGTTGCGCATGCCTTAGAGAAAAGCGATGCTGAGCTTCAGCCACCTTGCGGATCCTCCGCTTCGGTCAGAAGCGTATGCCGAACGTGAGCCCTGGCATCACATTGGCCCCAGTCCCGCCACCGGTGTCGAGATCGGTGAAGTTGAGCAGGAAATTCGTCGTGAGACTGACGTTCTGGTTAACGACGTAGTCGAGTCCCACCCCGATCGGGATGAGCCAGGAGGTATCATTCCGGAAAAAATCGGAATGGATCAACCCAAGACCACCTTGAAGGACCAGCTTGGCGCGGTTGTTGGTCTCGGGAAGATCGATCCAGTACTTGCCCTGGCCGGAGAACCCGACTTGGTTCATGTCACCGGTGAAACCAAGTTGCAAGAGAGGGCCCACTGAAAACTCCCGAGTGAAGAATCTATCAACGTTCATGTTGAACGCAAATGCAGTGTCGTCAGGAGTATTGGCCAGGAAACCAATTGCACCACCGCCTGACCATGTCCCGGCTGTCGGTTCGGCGGCCTGCACGGTATCCCATCCCGAGTTCAAGATGAGCCCCATGCTTAAACCTACTATGAGCACCCATAGCAATACTCTTGCTGCTGGTTTCATCGCAGGTCCCTCCTTGCTTTATCGCAGGCTCCTAGCAAGGCGCCTACGAACGCAATGATCATCTTTTCTTTAAATTGTGCCGATCCTGTTGTCTTCGCGTCATAATTTTACTTCGCTCGAGGATAGGCAGTCGCCAACTCTCGCCGCAATTCAGCCAGCCCTTCAAGAAGGACCTCGTCCTCCGATGGGGCCAGCGCCTCGGCCTCTTTCAGTGCCGCTTTTGCTTCCTGGTACCGTCCCTGTCGCAAATAGATGTGGGCCATCGTATCCAGTACATAGGGCTGCAGCGGACCGCCTTGCGCCACAGCCTGGCGGGCCAGCCGTTCGGCCTCGTCCAAGCCCTCGCCCCGTGCCAAATAGAGCATTGCCAGATTGTTGTTGGCGCCCGGGTCCTCAGGAGCGGCCGCCAACGCCTGAAGATAGTAGGCCTCCGCCTCCTCGAGCGCCCCTCTGCCGAACGCAAGGTTGCCGAGCCCGACCATAGCTGGCATGTACCCATGCTCCTGCTCCAGGGCGGCGTGATATTCCCGCGCAGCCTGCTCTGTGCGCCCCTGCCCCTCATAGGTAACCCCCAGTGTCACATGTTCTGCCGGGGTCAGTGGATCATGCAGCACCACGACTCGGGGCAAGTTCGAACAGGCCTGAAAGCCTCCCAACAGAACGGACAACAACAGTGTCCACACCACAGACCATCCTCGCACGCTCATACCTGTGCCCTCCCTTGGGCCGGAGCTGGCAAAATCAACAGAGTCCACCGGCCAGTCCTCTCCCAACTCCGGAGGAAACGCTCGTAGGGTAGAAAGACGTCTTGTTCCGCCCCGGAGTGAACGTACACACCCTGACGTTGATCGTCAAATCCGGTGATGACCACGTAATGGCCTTGTGGAAAGATCGGGTATCCGAGGTTCAGAAATGCCACCAGGGGATGGCCGGCTTCCAACTCGTCTCTCACGTCGTCTAGGCTGCCGCTGTAGAATCCGGCCATCAAACCACGAGCCTGAGCGGCCAGGAGCAGATCGATCGGGAGGGTCCCCCTGAGGCGGGGTAGGTATATTTCCTCCTTGAGAGCTTGCGGGTTGCTTGGGATTCCCCAGTAGGTCAGGACGCTGGCAAGGGTTGCCGGACCGCATTGGTCAGTGTCGTCAGGAAAGAACGGAACCACGATGTGCACGATGTGATCGATCGGATCGGTTTGAACCACGGGGCCCTGAACGGATTCATCCTTCCCGGCAATTCCGAACTCAGCTGATCCCATGACCGGCTGCCACACACAGCCGACCAGCAGCAGCCCCCACATCGCACCCCACAGTACGGCGCCCATCTGTCCCATTCCCACCTTGAATCCGTGCAAAGAGGTTTCCTTGATCTTCACTTTTCCTCTCCCTGCTTGGTAATGACGATCCGGTGGCCCAACAGGTACACGAGGATGACGACGAGGATGGCGATGACCAAGAGTGCCACGATAATCCCCAGGCCATTACCGCCGGGAGTGAGGGCATCAATCTGCGTTGCCAATTGATGCAGTTGGTCATCCGAAAGTCTGGGCAGCCTGGCGTTGATCTCCTCTGGAGTGAGCCCGAAGTCCTCCAACCGCTGCCGGACAACCTTGGACTCCAATACACTTTGGACCTTCTGGAGGTCTGTCACCCGATTCGGACCTGAGACCGACTCGGTTCCTGTTGACACTGCAGGCGCCAACATCGCCATGCCCTCTGGCGGGTACCATCCCATCAACAGGGTGATGATCACCAAGCTCCAGATCATGGTCTGTGTGAAGACTGGAACCCGCAGCATCTTCCCCATATGTCTCTCCTTCCTTCTAAAGTTTACTCCTTCCATGCGTGGCGATCACAAGCTGCATCGCTTGGTCTCATGGTCACATCTTGGCAGGCACATCTCCGTTCTGTCACAACAGGATCGCCAAGATGAGTACAAGGACGACGATCAATAGCACCAATGCTATAGTGCTCAGGACGCCGTCATCACCGCCAGGCAACAACGCATCAATCTGCGCGGCCAACTGATGCATTTGGACGTCCGAGACGCGGTCCAGCCTGGCATTGATCTCCTCTGGAGTGAGCCCCATGTCCTCCAACCGCTGTCTGACAACCTTGTTCTCCAACACTCGTTGGACCTTCTGGAGATCTTCAACCCGATTCGGACCCGAGCCTGATCCTGGAGCGGTTGTTTCAGTAGGGGCCAGCATGGCTTTCGCGTGGGATGGGTTCCACGCCATTCCGGCGGTGGCCACAAGCAACGTCCAGATCATCGCCTGCCTCAAGAAAAGCCTTGGTCGGATCCTTCCCATATCGTCTCTCCTCCCGCCCAGATTTCCTTTCCCTGCGCGGTCATCATGATGATACGCAAGGTCCGGGGGACCTTCACCACTGAGTTAACAGCTCCGCAGCTAGCGACCCGGCCGATCCGGCTTCACAGGACGCTCCGGCTGGCCTAAACGCTCGGAACGACTCGGCCGATTGAGCTGTGCATCACGCGCAGTATCGCGACCCTGCTGGCCGTGTTCGCCCGCCGCCTGATCCGCTCGATCAAGGCCTCGCAGCTGGCCACCCTTGTTGCTTCGCTCGTTGTTACCGGCCGAAGCTGGCGGCGTGGTCGGGGCATCCAGCGTGACTTGCGCAAAGGTTAGAGCGCTGAAGGCTAACACGATCATCACCGCGAACAGACTCGCCACAATCTGATTCCGTTTCATCCCACTTACCTCCTGTTATAACTACTGCTCCCGTGACTTGTTCGCAGACAGAGTCACTGTACCTGTTAAGACCATGCTCACCTGTCCGCGAGGATCAGTTTGATTTATCTGCTCGATGATTTGCTTGAGGCCCCTCTAGCGCTCCCCTGAGGGACCGCTGCGGGGATGTCGGGCCTGCCCGGCACGACCGGCGCCGTGCCATTCTGTGGAAATTGCAAGGTAATAGACATGGCATGCCCCTCTGGTGTGACCCTGGCCTCGATCTTGTCTCCAACCTTCACTTTCACCGTGCCATCCAACTTGGTTTCCTTGTTCACGTGCAGACGCACCTCATGGCCGGTGATATCCTTCACAATGTAGAACTCACCTTCAGTCATCAGCACATCGCCCTTGACGATCTGTTCAGGCATCGCCATCGTCTTGGAAGAATCGGTCAGAATTGGCTCGACCGTACTACTGAGTGTCACCAGTCCGAAGCTCAGCATCGCTGCCGTGACGAGAGTCCCTGTGCGCTTCATGCCGGCACCTCCTTTGCAGCTTTGGCCTCTGCGCAACGCACGGCCAAACTGCGCCTCTTGGAGTTGATTCCTTAGAATCTTATGTCTGTGAATCTGGATTCGGTCGGTCCGCTTCGTAGGTGAATCGGACGAAACTCCGCGTCACCTTGTACTTTCGGCTGGCCATATGCGACCTGCTGCAGTGGTTGCTCCTGGAGGGTGACCGTGATGTCTTGGTTGGCTCCGTTTCGCAGGATACTCAACGTGATTGTTTGCCCAACCTTGAGCGCCGTGAACACCCTCATGTACTGTTCAACAGTTGTGACATCGAGGCCGTTCACTGCCACCAGAATGTCACCCCCGAACACCCAGGGTTCCCCTTCGATAGTCACGCTTAGTACCCCGGCCCGTAGGCCGGCCTTCTGAGCCGGGCTGTCGTCGTCGATGTGCACAACGAGTAAGCCCTTTGCCAGCGGAATCGCGAAAAGGTCGATGACTTCTTCTGAAAGCATCTTCCCGGTAATGCCAAGCCATGGCCGGATGACATGACCATGTGTTCGCAACTCGGCCATTACAGTTTTGGCGGTGTTGATCGGGATCGCAAATCCGATGTTCTGTCCGCCCGCGAGGATAGCAGTATTGATGCCGATGACACGGCCTCCCGCATCCACGAGTGGCCCGCCGCTGTTACCCGGGTTGATGGCTGCGCTCGTCTGGATGACTCGCTCGTGGAAGATGGCCCGAGGTTCCGGAGGTGTCCCAAACCCGCTAACCACTCCAGTGGTGAGCGCATAGCCCAACCCGAAAGGGTGGCCGATTGCCACGACTTCTTGTCCGATCTCCATGCGGTCGGAATCGCCCAGTTGGGCCGTGGTGCGATGACCCTTGGGAAGTCCTACGCGCAGCAAGGCCAGGTCTGTGACCGGGTCGGTACCCACCAAGGTAGCGGCCAGCCGGCTGCCGTCATGCAGCGTAACCAAGATTTTGGCAGCACCGTCCACCACGTGGGCGTTCGTGAGAATGAAGCCTTGGGTATCCAGGAGCACACCGGATCCAATGCCACTGTTCCCTCTGCCAATCAGGTGTTCGGCCACTAGGGCCGTCTTGATGAAGACGGTGGCAGGAGCCACTTTCTTATAGATACGGACGGGGTTCTCCTGATTGGCCTCCTTGGCTTGCGCAGCCGCGTGGAACTCACCACAGACCCAGGTGGATAAGAGAATGGTCAGCGCAAGCGCGGACTGTCGTGGAGTGCTACGCACCATCCTTGTCATTAGGGTATCCTCACTTCCATGTCTTCTGAATGCTGGGATAATCAGCCCTTTGGATCAGGAGCAATCTTCAAGTTGGGTGCGGTCTTGACAATCTTCATGACCCTTCCCTGCACATCCAGTTCGAGACTGACACGGTCCCCCTTGGTCAGTCCCTTCATGACCTCGGCGTTCGTGACCGACAGGGACAACGATTCCCCCTGATCGGTTTTGATGGTCACTTTCAAACCAGCCAAGTCTATCTCCTCGATCGTGCTCCCTATAAACGCAGTGGAAGCGACCAGAGCACCTTGGCTCGGTGAGAATGTGACTCCCAAAAAGAGCAGTAGACTGACCATCGTAAAGACACACGGTTTCATCGGACTACCCCCTTCCTAATGATTCGCTGAATGACCACACATAGACTCAGATTAACTCTGTGGTTCTGACGCACCATTCGGGTCGGTGTGGTCTTGACAATCCTCACCTCATGGCGCCCCCTTCTTATCCTGTCGACACACATCATCCACGCGGTCCCTTCATGACCCCGCCTTCGAAACCTCTCGATCGTCCCAGCGATGACTTTCTTGGCGAAGCCTCTGTAGCTTTCTCTGGCTCGCCGCACCGGCCCAAACAGGAACCATGGGCTCACACCCGTACTCATATGCACAGCAAGTGACAAGCCATTGCACAAAGGAGGGAACCTGCCATAGAAAAATGATGAATTCTCAATGGGATAGTGGCTATCTCTTTGAAGGTGCATGCCAAGCGCTGCTCGACATCGACGGAGCATCTTGTCGACCGATGCCACAGGGTGAGGCATTGGACCTCCCGTCATGACGTGAGATTTTTAATGATGGACAGGTTGTCCAGCGGAGAACAGTCCGTCCAGGGAGAGGATGACTCAGGGCAGACCGTACCGTCGGAGCTTGCGTTGCAGGGTCTTGCGGTGGATGCCGAGGATCTCGGCAGTCCGACCGAGATCACGCTGGTGCGTTTCCAGCGCGCGCAAGATATAGTCCCGCTCGAGATTCTCGAGGGTCATCCAGCCACTGCCTTGGTTACCGGTCGCTGACGCCGCAGACTTAACCGCTTGCGGGAGGTCATCGGGAAGGATGATGGAATGCGGGGTCAAAGCGACGGCGCGCTCGATCGCATGTTCCAGTTCCCGCACATTGCCGGGCCACGAGTATTGGCTGAGCAGCGCCATCGCATCCGATGAGATGCCCGTGACCGGCTTCTCTTTGGCAGTTCCATATTTCTGGACAAAGGACTGCGCGAGCATCGGAATATCTTCAAGTCGCTCGCGTAGCGGCGGAACGGCGATCGTGACGACGTTCAGCCGGTAGTATAAATCCTCACGGAACTTGCCAGCTTCCACGAGAGCCTGTAAGTCTTTATTGGACGCCGCAATGACGCGCACATCGACGGGAATGGTCTCGTTCCCTCCGACGCGCCGAATCTCGCGCTCCTGGATCACCCGGAGCAACTTACTCTGGAGAGCGGGTGAGACGTCGGCGACTTCATCCAGGAAACAGGTGCCGAGATGAGCCTTCTCAAGCAGGCCCTTTTGGGTAGCTGTGGCCCCGGTAAAAGCACCTCGCTCGTGGCCAAACAATTCCGATTCAAGCAAGCTTTCAGCCAACGTCCCACCATCCACGGCTACAAACGGGCCTGAGCTCCGCTGGCTGCTGGCATGAATGGCCCGGGCTACGAGTTCCTTGCCGGTCCCACTTTCGCCTTGCAGCAAGACCGTGCTATCCGTCTGAGCCACGCGCGCGATCATTTTATACACAGCGACCATGCCGGGGCTGCTCCCGACAATCTTGTCGAACCGGTATCGGTCTTTGAGTTGTTCACGCAGCGCCAGATTTTCGCTGAGGACCTGCTTATGCTCGATGGCGCGCCGCACCACCAGCCGGATGTCGTCGACGATGAATGGCTTCGCCAGGTAGTCGAACGCACCAGCCTTGATCCCATCGACAGCAGTCTTGAGCGATCCATAGGCTGTGGCAAGAATCACCAAGGTTTTCGGAACACGAACACGAAGCTCCGTGAGGAGTGCTACGCCGTCCATCCCCGGCATTTGGATGTCTGTGATTACCACGTGAGGCTCCTCCCGAGAAACCAGGTGAAGAGCCGCCTCGGCACTTTCCGCGGTTTGAACCTGGTAGCCCTCCTTGGCAAGAATCTCGCGGAGAAGCTCCAGCGTTTCCGTGTCGTCGTCAACGGCGAGCACACGCCATGGTCCGGTCATTAAAGCGCTCCTCCAGATACCGGCAAGAGCACACGGAATCGTGTTCCCTTGCCCGGTTCACTTTCAACAAGAATCTGACCTCCATGCGACCGGACGGTCTCAAACGTGATCGCCAGCCCCAGCCCCGTCCCGCGCCCGGCCTTTTTGGTCGTAAAGAACGGCTGAAAGATCTTGGCTCGGTGTTCAGAGGCAATGCCCTGCCCTGTGTCGGCAATGTCAACCGCCAGCCAGCCAGAGGTCTTTTCTGCTGGCCGTGCTTCGATGCCATGACTCCGAATGGTCAAGGTTCCCCCATCCGGCATGGCGTCCAGGGCGTTTTCAATTAAATTGCAGAAGACCTCCTGGATTTGCTGCTGGTCGGCTTCCGCCTTACGCAAGCCGGGATTCAACGATAACGCGAGCATGATATTGCGTCGTTCGATCTCCGGGCGTAGTAACGCCACACATTCTTCCAGGCAGGCATTAAGATCCATCTGGGACAGCACCGGTTCCGGCTTGCGAGCATAGACCAGGAGATCCTGAATACTCCGAGAAGCCCGGTCGATTTGGGCTTCCACGATCTTG
>JBOHOI010000015.1:0-21441 GCA_050731155.1 Nitrospiraceae bacterium
TATCGAGTATCGGGCTGTCGCTCTTTCGGGACACAACTTCGGGCATTATTGATCGTCAGGGGGCCAATGCAACTCCACGGATTTCAAAGGAAAGGGCGGAGACCAACGACTGGTGTAAATCCTGCCCTCCACCAAACCACTCAATCTGTACAAATTGAACCCGCGACGGGGGAGGTGAAGGGATTACAAGCCCGCCACCGACCGTGAGAGTGATGGAAGGAAGGAAAGAGACGTTGGTCGGCGGGACGAATCATTCGTCATAGACCACCTCGACGCGCTCCACAAAGTCTGAAAGTTCCCCTGCATACCGCCGGATCGTTTCGGAGTCCTGATTCTTCGCAGCCTGTTCCAGGGCAGCGCCGATCTCGCTGATGGCGTCAAACCCGTAGCCCCCGCCATCTCCCTTCATTTTGTGGCCTAAGAGCAGGATCGCCTCAAAATTACCCCTCTCCAGCGCTTGGTGGATTGAGATCACATCTTTACGCCGGTTATTGAGGAATCCGGGCACCAGATCTTTGAATAAGACGTCCGTCCGAATGAGAATTCTGTCCTTCCCGTTCGTCTCTCCGTGCTGGGTCATGGAGTCACCGCCGTGTGTAAGCTTCGATGGTTTTCAGGAGTTCGGCCTTCTTGATTGGCTTGGTCAAATGGGCGTTGCATCCGGCATCCCGGCTCTTGGCCACTGTTTCTTGTTGCGGGTAGGCCGTCAGCGCGATGATCGGCGTGGGCGGGATTCCCTTCTGCTTTTCCCACTGTCTCATAGCTTTGGTGGCAGCGTGGCCATCCATCACCGGCATGTACATATCCATGAACACCAGGTCATAGCGCTGGGCTTTGAACTTTTCGACGCTGATTGCCCCGTTTTCGGCGACGTCGATCTGATAAGGGTTACTCTTCAGATAGGACTGAATCACCAGGCGGTTGTCCGCAGAGTCGTCAACGAGGAGGATCTTCATCGTTCCCGGACCTGCGGGGCCTGAGCGTGCCGCCGCCAGCGAGGCGGCTGGAGTCAAGCCCTTCGTTCTACCTAGTGCGATGGTGATGGCCTGGAGCAGGTCGGGGCGGCTGATCGGTTTCACCAGATACCCGCCCAGGCCGAGTTCATAGGTTCGAGCGATATCCTCAGCCCAACGGTCCGAGGTCAGCATGATCACGGTGAGGCCTGCCAAGCTCGGCATGAGTTTGATCCGCTCCACGACCTCGAAGCCGTCCATGTCGGGCATGAGGCAGTCCAGTAACACGAGCTTATATGGCTTACCAGCCTCCTGGGCTTGCCCAAGCTCGGACAACGCCTCCTGGCCATTGTGGACCTCCGTCACCAGGGCATCCCAATCGGTCAGCATCTCGCGGAGAATGAGACGGTTGGCGGCCTTGTCGTCCACCACGAGTGTCTTCAGGCCAGCTAAATCTTGGGGTGGAAGAGGCTTGTGCCACTTGGGATCTGACTGGATGCCGAACCGCGCCGTAAAGTAGAACGTGCTCCCTTGCCCGACCGTGCTTTCAGCCCCAATTCGTCCTCCCGTCAGCTCCACCAGCCGCTTCGAAATGGTCAATCCCAGGCCAGTTCCCCCGTACTTGCGCGCGATGGAAGGGTCGGCTTGAGTGAATCGCTCGAAAATCGCCTCCAGCTTGTCCGCCGGGATGCCGATGCCAGTGTCAGCCACCGAGAATCGGAGCACGCCGGGCTCCTTGCTGACGGGGTCATTCTCGACCCGCAGGACCACCTCACCTCGTTCGGTGAACTTGATGGCGTTGCCGATCAGATTGACAAGGACTTGATGGAGGCGTTTCGGGTCACCGACCAGATACCATGGCACATCAGGTGCCGGATGGCAGATCAACTCGAGGCCCTTCGCATTGGCGCGCGACGACATGATTTCGGCTGCTTTGCCGATGAGGTCATTCAGGTCGAAGTCGATGGTTTCCAGCTCAAGATGCCCGGCTTCCACTTTTGAGAGGTCAAGGATGTCGTTCAGCAGAGCCAGGAGGGTATTGCCTGCTCGCCTGAAAATCCGCACATACTTTCGTTGTTCCGGGTTCAAGACTGTCTCCCAGAGCAGATCGGCCATACCGATGATGGCATTCAATGGAGTCCGGATCTCGTGGCTCATGCCGGCTATGAACTCACTCTTGGCGCGGCTGGCGTTTTCGGCGATTGTCTTGGCCTCCCGCAGCGACACTTCGACCTTTCTCCGCTCGCTCGCCTCCATTGCAAGAGTGACCATGGTCGCCAACGAGCTGGCGAAGCTCTGCTCTTCCGGTGTCCAGATTCGAGGGCCGCCCTGATGCTCGTGGCAGAGGACGCCGACTACCTGCCCCTTGAGTCGGATTGGTGCATTGAGCATTGCACCGATATGTAAAGGCCTGAGGTAAGATTCCGAAAATTCCTGAGTCCGTGGATCCACATGCGCATCGTAGGCGGCAATCGCCCTCACCTCGGTCTCGAGAGCCTGAAAGTAAGAGGGATAGTCGCGCGCGGAGAGCACGGTTCCGGCCGTGTGGAGATCCTTCTTCGGTTCGTAGAGATCCACCAATCGTATTGCGGAGCGGTCTTCAAGAAATAGCCAAATACTTACCCGCCTCACGGCCAGGGCCACGGCCGCGACCTCAGTGATGGCCTGAAAGGCCTTGTCGATCTCCCCACCGTGAATGGCCTCGTTCTTAGCAAGCTCCACAAGCGCATCTTGCTGTGCCTGCAGTGATTCCGCTCGCTGCTTCTCGGCCTCCTCCGCCCGTTGGCGCTCGGTGAGTGTCTGATTCAGCTCGCTCGCGTGCAATTCATTCTGAACCAGGATGGTAAGATCCCGGAGAGTCTGCAGGTCACTGGCACTCATCTGCCGCGGGCGACGGTCGATCAGGCACAGAGCGCCAAGCTTCCTCCCATCGGGACTGGCAAGCGGTTGTCCAGCATAGAAACGGATGTGTGGTTCACCTGTGACCAACGGGTTATCCGCAAAGCGCGGATCAAGCTGGGCGTCCGGAACCACCATGGCGCTCTCGTGGAGGATCGCGTGTCCGCAAAAAGAGATGTCGCGCGCGGTTTCAGACACAGACAGGCCTTGACGGGATTTAAACCATTGTCGGGTAGCATCTACCAGGGAGATCAGCACGATGGGTACATCGAAAAGGCGCTGAGCCAGGCGTGTGATGCGATCGAAACGCTCCTCTGCCGGTGTGTCCAGAATGTGCAGCTCGCGGAGGATGGCGAGTCGTTTCGGCTCGTCCGGCGGCAGGGCCGGTTTAATCATTGGGCACGTTCTTGGGCAGGGACGTTGTGTTGAAGGTCTTGACTCGATTCCGGCCCTCTTGTTTGGCCTGATAGAGAGCCTGATCCGCCGCGGCAACGAGGTCGGCTGGTGAGGCCTCTCGGTCCGGCACGATACCGGCCACGCCGAGACTGATCGTCACGAGGTCGCTCGGTTTGGAGCGAGAGTAAGTGATCCCTAAGGCTTGGATTCTTGCCCGTAGCGTCTCAGCCACGAGGGCGGCGCCTTCCGATGGTGTTCCGGGAAGCACGATCACGAATTCATCTCCTCCATAGCGAGCCACCAGGTCTCCAGGCCGGTTCAACTGACTGCTGATGGCATTGGCGACTTGTTTCAAGCACTCGTCACCGGCCTGGTGGCCGAAGGCATCGTTGTACGGCTTGAAATTATCAATATCCAGCATGATGACGGACAGAGGGATCGCCTCTCGGAGCGCGCGCCTCCATTCCTGGTCCAGGAAGGTGTCAAACTGTCGGCGATTGGTAATGCCGGTCAATCCGTCCAACCGAGAAAGACGGAGGAGCATTTGATTCGCGTCCTCGAGTTGTCGCATCACCTCCAGCAGTTCTTGTTCACGGCCCTTACGGCGATCGATCTCCTGCAACAGCCGCAACACAGAGCGGACGCGGGTCAGCAATTCCACCTTATTCAGCGGCTTGTTAATAAAGTCCATCGCGCCGGCGGCAAAGGCCAACTGCAGATCCACGGGGTTTGTTTTCACGGTCACCATAATGATGGGGATGTCTCGCAGGCGTTCGACGGCCTTAATCTGACGGCATGCTTCGATGCCGTTCGTCCCTGGCATGGCGAGGTCCATGAGAATGAGATCGACTTTGTGGGATCCTTGCCCGGTACGGTCCATCCCGAGGTGGGAGAAGGCGGCCTCGGCGGAATGAGCCAGGAGAACTTCCCGATACCCGGCCGATTCCAGGATTGTCTTAACCAGCA
Organism: Nitrospiraceae bacterium; assembly: GCA_050731155.1. Taxonomy (GTDB): domain Bacteria; phylum Nitrospirota; class Nitrospiria; order Nitrospirales; family Nitrospiraceae; genus NS-7. Next base: position 4,215 of record JBOHOI010000015.1, read on the forward strand.
ACCGATCGTCCTCTGAATCATCAACGATGAGAATGCTCATTGACAGTCCTGTCTCTCGCGCGCAGTCCTTGAAAACCCAATCGTAGCAATTAGCCCTTATAAACGCCAGGATAAAGCTTTTTCGCGCATTCGACGTAGAGGCCGTGGCTAAACAGGGCTTCTGAATGTTCTTGGAGATAATCCTCCAGCCGCTGCCAATAGTTCTGATCATTCCGAATCCGCTTGCAAGATGAGCAGATCGGAATCAGCCCTCGCAGCACTTTCACTTGTTGCAAGGCTTGTTGTAATTTTTGGTTGCTCTTGGTCAGTTCCTGCTCGCGCTCTCGCAAGGCCTCGTTGCGCTCCATTAATTCTTCTTCTCGGGCCTTGCGGGAGTCCATCTCATGCTTGAGCAGCAAAGCTGAGCACACTCTGGCCTGCAGTTCAGCGGAATTCAAGGGTTTGCGGAGATAGTCCATCGCCCCGGCGGTAAAGGCCAATAGCAGGTATTCCGGCTCGGTTTTGGCCGTGATCACGATGATGGGAATGTCTCGCAGGCGTTCATTCGCTTTAATCTTCCGACAGGCTTCAATTCCATCCAGATCGGGCATCAGCACGTCCATGAGAATCAGATCCACATCCACATCCCCCTGTCCCTGACCATCGAGGCTCAGGCGCTGAAAGGCGGCAGCGGCCGAGTCAGCGTCGAGGATGTCCGTATATCCGGCGCTGTTGAGCATCATGCGGAGCAGGTTGCGTTGGTCCGGTGAGTCATCAGTGATGAGAATGCTCATTCTGGCCTCATTTACGTTCTTGCGGCTACGGAAAAATGTAGCAAAGTAAAGGGGTTTGGTCAAATAACGACCGTAACCCTGCTGTATGGATTTTCATGCGTTATGGTATCCCCCAGGGTCTCAGGGACTGGAGTGGTTTGATTGGGATAAGGCGCTGGGCTCAGGGAGAGCCTGACTGAAGCTTGGCTCGCACGAGGTCGCTGATCTGTTTGCCATCGACCATTTGGCGGGCCAGTCTGGCCATCACGGTTTTCATCACACTCCCCATGTCCTTCAGGGTGGTGGCGCCGGTCTCTCGAATGACGGTCTCGACAAGCTGCACGATTTCTTCTACTGAAAGAGCCTTCGGCAGGTAGCTCTCGATGATGGTGATCTCTCTCAGTTCCTTCCCGGCCAGATCGTCCCGCTTGGCTTTCTGATAGTGCTCGACCGCTTCCTTGCGCTGCTTGATCAGCGTGGTCATGACACGGCTCATCTCGGCATCGTCCAGGCTCTTTTTCAGCTCCAGTTCCTTGTTCAGCAGGGCGGCCTTGATCATGCGGATCACGTCAACGCGGAGCTGGTCTTTGGCTTTCATCGCTTGTTTCAGGTCCTCGGACAGCCGATCAGGCAACGACATACGTGTCCTCGTTCCGACTCGTGAAGAGAGAGGCGCTCTTGCTGCGAGCATAGTCCTCCAGAGCGAACCAGTCAATCCTGAATGTCCTCGCAAAAGCATCGGGATAGGGACCGTGGGACAGGCGAATCGTGGTTCAGTCTGGAGCGGATAGCGCGATGGTGGTTTTTCGATGTCGAAATAGAGTATGATGAGACATACTTCACAGCAAAAAGCTCGGCCCAACGCACCGCACCTTCGAACAGCAGGGCGCGCGCCATGGCTCACGGATGGGGCGTATCGAGCAAGTCGGTGGGGCTCATTCTCTTACCCCTGCTGGTAGGCTGCCACACGATAGCGCCATCTGCCAGGCCGGTCCCCTTAACCTGGAACACCGTTCCGTCTTCGCTCCTCGTGCCGCTCGACGTGGAACGTCTGGCGGTGCTCTACCCCAAAACCTATAGCCGGGAGTTGATGGAGGCCTACGCTCGCCTGGAGGGAGCGGCGTTTCAACTCAAGGCGCAGCGGCCCTCCCTCCGGATCGTGGAGCGGTTCAATCTGCCCTCGATTCTTGGCGAGCAGCGTCTCCAGATGGGTGGAGTGGTGTCCGATGAGACCGCTATTCGCATCGGCCGCCTTCTGGGAGTTGACAGTGTCCTCATCTATCGCATCGAGGGGCCTACCTTGAGGGATCGGCTCTTTGCCAGGTATCATGGCGATCTCCCGCCCTTCATGGTTACGAGCAAGATTGTCAGAGTCGAGAGCGCGGAGGTCGTGTTCCATAACGTGGTCACGACTCGGATGGCGGGGCCGAGTGACGGGGCGTCACTGTTGCTCGCCGAGTCTGACATGCAGCCGTTGATCAGGGCCGCGCTGGAGCACGGCGTCGCGCAGACGGTCGCAGATCTTTGGAATGCGTTCCGGTGAGCGAGGCCCGGGCCGAGCAGTTGGAGTCGAGACAGGACGAGCAGGAGGATGCTATGCGGAGAGGGCGCGGTGACCTGCACGAGATCGGATGGCTGGCAATCAGCGCGTTCGGGATGGTATTCGGCTGGTTCTTGATCGTGGGGTGCGCCGGGGATACCCCGAAACCCCTTCCCCAGCCAACGCCGCAGCAGACACGAAGTGACTCTGACCGATTCTTTGAGAAGATGAAGCAAGAGGAACGGGAGCGCGCCAAGGCTCCGGAAGCCCCGATGCCGTAGTGATCAATCCGGTCCGCCGGCTTGAAGCACCAGTAGGGAAGTCACGGCTCCTGTCTGGTGACCCTTCTGCCGAAGACTCCGATCAGGGGCTTGACGAGAGGAAGCTCAGAGAACAACCGACGGTGTGAGATGGCCTCCACGGAGCGAGCCTCCTTGAAGGTTCGAAGGAGACTCAGCGAGACCATCAGCCGCAGGAGCCCCGAAATGAAAAACACCACGGGGAGGTTGGAGGCCAGGTGAAGCTCCAAGGCCGGTAGGGTGATCGTTGAAGGGGCGACCACCGCCAGCCACCCGCCAAGCATCGAACCCACGAACCAGCCCATCGCGTTGACGGTATTCCATACCGCGACTCCCTTCGCCCGGTCTTCGGCCCGAACCGCATCGAACACGAAGTTTTGCAAGCCCAGGGACAGTCCCGCCCAGATGACGCCTCCCAGGAAGTTGACTACCACCAGGAAATAGAGGTTTGTGCTGAAGAGATAGAGCATCGGGAGGAACGGAACCATCAGTCCGGTCACGACCAACACTCTCTTGTTGCCGTATCGGTCGCTGATTCGCCCCCAGGGGGTGAGGGTGATGAACTGGCCCAAGACCTGGGCGGCTAACCAGCCGGCATACTGTAAGTACGTGAAATGCAGGTCCCGGAGCATGTAGATCACGAAGAAGGGGCCGGCGATCAAGACGCAGATGTGCATGAGCCCTGAGAACAACAGAAAACGTCGAAAGTTCGAGCCTGGTTGGTCGCGTAGAAAGTCCAGGAGGCGAAACTCCGCTTCACAGGTGACCGGGGCCGCTGATTCGTCGATGCGGGCCAGATAACGGGTCGAGACGGCCCGTGCCACGGCCGCTGCCAGAAAAATGACCGCAAACCCTGCCCACGGCGTCTTCCAACTTTCTCCGGAATGGAGCACCAGGCCAGCCGCACACAAGGCGGACAAACTCGTGACGGCCATCACCCTCGCCCGATGGGCAAAGTAGGTCCCCCGCCTGTTGTGATTCACCAGATCGGTAATCAAGCTGTTCCAAGGCGGAATGGCGAAATGGCCCATCGCGACATAGGCCACTGTGCACGCGATGAGCAGCCAAGGCCCTTGTTCAGGAAAAAGGAGCGGAAGAGCCAGAAGCGGGAGCCACAAGATAGTCTGACCGATGGCCCCTGCCAGGATGAGAGCCTTCCGATGTCGGACGCGATTCAGCGTTTTGACCGCAAACAACTGGGCCCCGGTCCCCACCAGTTGCGGAAGGGCCGATAACAGACCGACCTGGAAAGGAGTGGCGTGCAGCAGGATGGCGAACGCGGACAAGAAATTCTCCCCGCCACCTTGCGCAACCGCCTGGAACGCTCCGTCGCGGATTCCGTAACGTCGGCTTCGCTCTCTGGCCTGCCCGCCGTCTTCTAACCAGTCGGTGGGGGCTGGTTGGACTGGTGCCCCGCTTCGATCGCGGTCTGTGAGTTCCGTCGTGGCAGAAGTAGAAAGAGAGTGATCCGGGGCAGTGAGTTGCTGCAGCGGGAGCGGATTTGCCCCCAACGGCGCTTGCGCGAGTCCATCCGGCTGGGGCACGTCACTCTCAGTCTGGTGCATGGAATGTGTGGGCATCAAGTGAGTATACCAGAGGTCGCGGGACCTCTCTGGAGCGAGTGGGCAGCCTTGTCAATTGACCAACCCTGTACGAGAGGATAGCATAAGGTTCATAAAAGACTTGTCCCATGACAAGCTTTCCTTCCCCCAAGCGATCTTTCTCCGAGGCACTGAGTTGCATTGCCATAGTTCTTGCAGTAGGCTATTTCTAAAGATTGGAGACGTGAGAGGATAGTGTTCTGGGCGTCCGAAACGAGGAGGCGCACGATGAACCGCATTACCCATAGCCGGAACAGAAGAGTTGTTCATGTGGTTCCCGGCATGGTTTTCCTACTTGTGGTGGTGGGGCTGGCCATCCTGCCGGTAGAGACGCAGGCCCGGGAACTGATGACCCCGAAAGAACAGGCTCAGACGGAGTTTGAACCGATCAAGACTCCTTCGTTTGATGATCAGAAGGGTGGGGTTCCGCAGTCGATCTTTGTCTGGATCAAGATGGCGAAGGGCTATGAGGTGGAGTGGGACAGCTTTGGGCGAAAAGGATGGTACACCCAAGATCCTCGCTTGAAACCCATTGCTCCAGGCACTACTGTTTTCACGCCGGATACTCAGGCTGTCTATATCGTATTCGAGGTGGCGCCGCTCGAAGACCCGGCGCAGTTCAGCGCTCAGTGGTTCCTGGAGGATGAAAAGGGCAATATCTCGGACACGCCAGTTGGCCGCGATACGCTGGCAGTCCCGGGACATGAGCGGTATGGATTCCTGGAGTTGGAGAAGCCTTCCGACGGGTGGAAGATGGGGAACTATTTTGTGAAGATTTTTATTACCCCGCAGGGGCAACAGCCATTCCATGCAGTGAACTATGTTGGGACGATGCGATTCAAAATCGCTGACCATCCCGCTCCGGTCCCCGATACCGCTACTCAAAAATAAGTTCCCGCGAGTTCGCGAATAGAGACCCTGGTCAGGCGAAGCATGTCATAGAGAGGAACGATGCCGATCTATGAATATCTGCGGAGCATGGACCTGGTGATGGGCACTGAGTTGAGATGGCGTTAGCGGAGGGTGAAAGTGATGAAGGAGACGGCCCCGGAGAAGCTCGCCCTCCTCTACGAGCGGTTCAAGGACGTCTGCCTGGTTGAGAAAGAGGTCTGGCATGAAATCTTTCTGCCGCGTGATGCCGGGAAAGGTGTCATCCTGACTAGCAGGCAGGATCGGTACGAAGTGGTGATTGACGACCAGGAAGTGGAAGCAGCGTTGGAAGCCAATATCCCGCTGGGCAGCAATGCCTTAGCAGCAGCGATTCAGCAATATCGGGACCACATCAGCTTCATCAAGAAGAGTTAGGGGCTTCAATTCTTCACCAGTGTCCGCTCCACGTCGCGGACAACCTCATCGGACAGCGGTTTCGTGCGGTGATGATAGCGGGCGATCACATTGCCCGTCCGATCCACCAGATATTTCTGGAAGTTCCACTCCACTTCGCCTGGAAATGGGCTCTGTTCGGTCAGGTAACGATAGAGGGGATGTTTGTCCTCACCCTTGACACTGATTTTGCTGAATAGCGGGAAGGTCAGGCTGTATTTGGTGTAGCAGAAGTTTTTGATCTCTTCGTTGGTTCCCGGTTCCTGCTGGCCGAAATTGTTGGCCGGAAAAGCCAGGATTTCAAACCCCTTTGATTTGTACCGCTCGTACATGCTTTGAAGGCCTTCGTATTGCGGCGTGTTCCCGCAGAAACTTGCGGTGTTCACGAGCAGCAGGACCTTTCCATGGAACTGGCTCAGCGAGACAGGTTTCCCGTCGATATCGTTCAGCGTGAAGTCATAGACGCTTCCGGTTTGTGCAGCCATCACAATCCTTCCCTCATCAGAAGCTACTGCCAAGCTCTCAGGGCTCCCAGCCTGCGCAGAAGTTGGCCCTGATACATAGCCGGGGCTGCATGCGGCTACGATGCCCAGTGCCAGAGCTATCCCATACTTGCCTCCTTTGGTAGCCTTCATGGTCAGATTCTCCTTACTCAGAGCTTCTGCAGCGCCGCCACCCGTTCTTCGATCGGCGGGTGCGTCGCGAAGAGGCCAAGGAACCCGCTGGACTTGCCAGAAATTTTCATTGTGGCGAGCGCGTCTTTGGTGCTGTACTCAATCTGGGCCTGCTTGACCCAGCGGTCGATAGACTGCAAGGCTGAGATCATGGCCCCCCGCCCATACACTCGGGCAGCGAACGCGTCAGCCGCGAATTCGCGGCGACGAGAGAACCAGGCGATCGGAATCAAGGCCAGGAACGAGAGCACTATCTGCAGGAAGATATAGACCCCGAAAGCCAGTGCTTCATTGCGCTCAGCCAGGTTCCGATAGACCCATCGGCTGATGAAATACACGAACGTGTTCATCAGTCCAGCCAGGACCGTCGTGGTGAACATGTCACCGTTGTAGACGTGCCCCATCTCGTGCGCCAACACGGCCCGCACTTCCTGCTCATCCAAGTTGTTCAGCAGGCTGGTGGACACCGCCACCATCGAGTTGTTTTTGCTTGGTCCGGTCGCGAAGGCGTTGGGGTCTGGAGACTCGTAGACCCAGACCTCCGGCATCTGGATCCGCAGACGTTGGGCAATGTCCTGGACCGCTCCATAGACCGCCTGCTCCGCCTGCGTGCGAGGCTGGGTGATCTGGTAGCAGTCCAGCATGGACCTCGCAATTTGTTTGGAAAACGCCAAGCTGATAAACGCACCTCCAAATCCAAACACCAAGGCCCAAACTAAGTCCTGCTGGTTCACCACGCCACGTACATCAATGCCAAACGCCGGCAGGATGTAATTCACCACTACGTGAAACGTGAGTGAGAGAGTCAGGAAAATCAGCACGTTGGCGATGAGCAGCAACGTGATTCCTTTAAGCCATTTCATTGCACTCCTCCTTCAGGTGCTCACAGATTGAACGCGGCAAGATCGTCTCATGGACTGCAATGTTATTCATCATACAACAGTCTGGTAGAAAAATCATTGCCCGGTCCACTGAGCCTGCATGATGTGCAGACAAAGATAATCATCATGAGCCGCTCGTCAAGGGCTTGAGCATGCGTGGCAAGGTGGTCGTTGACGGGCCAGACCGCTTCTGGTAGAAGGGGACTGTGCGCAGAGCCCGTTCAATTGTTCGACCACTCCTCTCCTCGGCGGCAGCCCTGCTGCTTGCTGGAGCAGTCGGACCTGCCTTCGGTGAGTCAGGAACACCGGTTGAAGTAGAAACTGCTCCAGATGGTGTGCAGCGCGTCTCGATAACAATGGACAGTTACTCCTACACTCCCAATCATATAGTCGTCCGAGTCGGGAAGCCGGTTGAGTTGACCTTGACGAGCGTCACAACCCTCACACCGCACAACTTTGTTCTGAAGGAACCGGCCGCAGGGCTGACCGTAGAGCAGGACGTGAGAGCCGGAAAAACCGCAACGGTCCGCTTTACGCCTACTCAGCCAGGCGCGTTTACCTTTTACTGTGACAAGAAGCTGCTCTTCTTCGCGAGCCACCGGGAAAAGGGCATGGAGGGGCGGCTCGAAGTCCGGTAGTGTAGCAGGATGTTGAAAAAGCCCTCCAACTGCGTTCTCGTTCACCCATTGCACGAAGCCAGGCAATGGGTACCCGTCAAGCCCTCAACGTACGGAGAAGCGTACGCCTCGGGCTTTCGCTCGCTGCGGCCTTGTTGGCGACCTTTTTGATCATCCTGCAAGTGTCTTCGCCGTCGCATACAGCTCTTCCGAAGCGCAGGTTGCTGCGCGATCTCCTTAAACGAGTCTCCCGCCTGTTCTACACCACGTTGGTCGTCGTGCCTTCACCAGTGCGCGATCAGGTGAGCCTCTCCTATCTTTTCGCGCGGGTGGCGGACACGATTGCGGATACTGATCTGATCGACCGCCCGCAGCGCCTGCGGTTTCTCCATCAGTTCACGGCCCAGTTTGTCGAGGACCAGGTTTGCTGGGACGAGGTGCGTGCGATTCAGACTGTGGTGATTCCGTGCCAGACCAACTCGGCGGAACGGGGTCTGCTCGAGCGACTTGAGGATTGCTTCCGCTTGTACCTCAACTTTTCCCCGGAAGATCGGACGCGAGTACGGCGCCTCATGACGACGCTGACCAGCGGCATGGAGATGGACCTCACGGTGTTCCCCGGTGACTCGGCACGGCATCTCACAGCGCTCAAGACGATGGCCGACCTTGACCAATACACCTATTTCGTCGCTGGCTGCGTTGGAGAGTTCTGGACTGATCTCATGTGCGGGCATCTGTCGTCACTCAATCAGTGGAACGTAACGGACATGGCGCGCATCGGTGTCCGGTTCGGGAAGGGATTGCAGCTCACAAACATCCTGAAAGATCTCAGTCGCGATTTGCGGCGGGGAAGGTGTTATGTCCCGGAGCCGATGTTGCGAGAAGCGGGCTTAGCGCCCACTGATCTTCTGAAGAAAGATGTACTGCCGGCATTCAGGCCGGTGTTGAAACGACTCGTCGCGGCGGCGATGGAGCATCTTGACCAGGGATGGCTCTACACGATGGCGATTCCGCGACGCGAAGTGCGGCTGCGGCTCGCCTGCATGTGGCCGATCCTCTCCGCTGGCGCGACGTTGCGGCTCGTCTCCATCTCAACGGATCTGCTGGACCCCTTGGTGACGCTCAAGATTTCCAGAAGGCAGGTGTACCGCATCATGGCTCTGACGACCCTGACCGGCGCCTGCGGTTCTGTGGGAACAGCTTACTGGGGCCACCTCCGAAAACAGATAGTTTGACTAGGTTGTTGGAACGTTAAAGAAACTGGGTTGATCAACCACGAGGCGAATGATGAGGTTACTGGATGATGGCAGTAATAGAAAGCTTGATCGGGTGACGTTATATCTTAGTAGAAGTGAGGCTGATGAGTTGAAGAGTTCATTGGAAGAGATTCTGGAGAGACCAGAAGGAAATCATGCTCACATTTCAAGCGAAGATTTCGAAAAGGAAATAACTATCTGCATATACGACGAGAACCTTCTGGATGGTTTTAGTGAACGATCCAAGAAATTAATTCAAGAGGATATCTGACCAACGGGGACTGGCTTGGTGACCAGTTCGTCTAATTGACCTACTACCAGGGTGTGGCAGGGTTCTGAGCGAACTTCGCTGAAGGAGCGGGGTACCCACCGCGGCTCTGCCGAGAAGGAAAGCGGAAACTGACTGAGTCCGCGAAGGAATTTCCGAAGGATTCCGCTCGGCAGAGCCCGGAGGGGTCGCTCCGAGAGGCGCGGGAGCGAAGAGCCTTGCCACACCTGATCTTTACTTCTTCTGCGGTTCAAGCAGCTTGTCGCCTTTGCGGAAGACCGCATAAATCGCCTGGGACGGACAAGCGTCGAGGCAGAGCCGACAGCCTTCGAGGCAGCGTGACGAGTCGAACTTAAACGGGGGGGTTGAGAGCCACGCACCGGTCGGGCATACAGGAATACAGACCGCATTATGCGTGCAGCGATCGGGGTGACGGACGAGGTGATCTCTCACAACCATCATGGGTTTGACTCCCTCAAACAGTGCTTTTGAAAACATCTCTAGCATGTTCACGGCAATGTATCCTCACTTCCACTTGTCCACCAGTTGGCGCAACCGATCTTTGAGTTCCGGGATCTGCTCAAGGTTGTTCTGGATCGCGCCGAGGATTTTCTCCAGGCGTGCCGCCCGCAAGGCTTCCTTGTCCTTCCGTACCAACTGGTCATACTCCTTGTAGGCTTCAGGATGCTTGGGTTCAAGGACTCGTCGGGCTACGTTAAGTCCATTGCCTAGTTCCCAGGGTTCCGGCTCGAGAGGAGGCGCGACGGTGAAGGACCCATCCGAGAACACGAGGACGGCCGCGCCGGGTTTTGAGGACAGAGGCGTGACGGCCTCGATGGTTTTCCCTTGGACTTGGTCCCAGGTCAGGGTCAGACCTGGGAATCGTTTCATGAACGCTACCTTCTCTTGATTGGCCTTCCACTTTTCTTCAACGGGCATAGTCGACCCCTTAGGGGTCGAGGTTTAGGTTAAGGTCGAGGTTAAGAGCAGCCCGGATATCTAGTGCTCCCCAACCTAAACCTTAGCCTCAACCTCAGCCTGAACCTTTCTTCGGGAGTTCGTGGTCCGGCATCAACAACCGCTCCACGATCTCGCCCTTCATGACATGACGCTCCATGATTTCCGTGACATCCGCTTCAGAGCCCACCCAGTACCAGACTCCCTCCGGATAAATGACCACGCTCGGGCCGAGGTCGCAATGATCCAGACAGCCGGCTTTGTTGGCGCGCACGATCCCTTTCAACCCCAGCCGCTCCACCTCTTTTTTGAAAAAGGCCTGGAGGCGCTCAGACCCCCGGTCTGCGCAACAGCCACGCGGATCGCCCTTCGGCCGTTGGTTCACGCAGACGAAGATGTGATGTTTGAATATCGTCACCGGGTGGATCGTCGGGAGGTTACCTTGAGACGGACTGGGAACCAACCTGAGCTTGCATGCGGCTGATCAGGACGTTGACGTCAGCGAGGTCGATGAGACTGGTCCCCGCCGCATGACCTTCGAGCACAGTCGCGAGCTCTTGGAGGCGCATCTGCGCTCGTTGCAACTGATCAGCCCCCGCGATCTCAGAGGCCTGCCCCTTGCTCAGCTTGTCAAATTCGGCCCGAATGTCGCGGAAGTCGCGCTGGAGGTTCTTGTGCAAGGAGCAACTTTCGCAATACCACTTCGGGCTCAGGTCCGACGATGGCGAGAGACGGTCGTACATGCGACCGAAGAAGTCTTTCCCAAGGGAAACCTTTACGAGCGGCTCCCGCGTGGTGCCGCATGCGTCACACTTTCCAGCAGAGAAGTCTGACTCAGTGCTCGTCACCACGATCCTCGTCATGAAAATCGTCACCATCTTACACCAGTGCTCTGTGACCTGTCCACCGTAGATGGGTAGACAGAACTGCGGGCAAAGGTGCCTCGCGGAGTCATGATGCGGGACGCCGACGGAAAGCGGGAGATTTCCACGGCACGCAAGGTATAATACACACAGTCGGACAAGAAGCGAGGGTTTCACTCCAGGGAGGGCCTATGATCATCGGCGTGCCGAAAGAGATTAAAGACCATGAATACCGCGTAAGCCTCACACCTGACGGTGTGCAGGCTCTCTGCGCGGCGGGTCACACAGTCTGGGTTGAGCCGACGGCAGGGGAGGGGAGCGGGTTCTCGGACGAGGACTATCGCAAAGCCGGCGCTCATCTGGCGTCGTCGAAGGCCCATCTGTTTCAGGAGGCCGAGCTGATCGTCAAGGTGAAAGAACCGCTGCTGTCCGAGTGCGCCTTGTTTCGTCCGGGGCAAGCCTTGTTCGCCTACTTGCATCTGGCGGCGTTGCCGGAGCTCACCCGGGCGCTGCTTGATGCGCGGGTGACAGCTATCGCGTACGAGACGACGGAGTTAGAGGACCGAAGTCTGCCGATGCTCAAACCGATGAGCGAGATCGCCGGCCGCATGTCGGTGCAGGTGGGAGCCAGGTATTTGGAACGTTCCCAGGGAGGGCGTGGAGTTCTCCTCGCCGGTGTGCCGGGGGTCGCGCCCGCGAGGGTGGTGATCTTGGGGGCAGGCGTGGTCGGCAGCGCAGCCACGAGAATCGCGGTCGGGATGGGTGCTCAAGTCACAGTGATCAACCAGGATCTGGAACGCTTGCGCAGCCTCGACGATTTGTACCAAGGGCGAGTGGTGACGTTGGCGTCGAGCCAACCATTGATTGACCGGGCAGTTGAAGAGGCTGACTTAGTAATCGGGGCGGTGCTGGTGCGCGGCGCCAAGGCGCCCAGACTGGTCTCACGCTCAGTCGTGTCCCGGATGAGGTCTGGGTCTGTCGTCGTGGATGTGTCGGTGGATCAAGGAGGATGTTTCGAGACCACGCGACCGACCAACCATTCGGACCCTGTGTATCAGGCGGACGGTGTGTTGCATTACTGCGTCCCGAACATGCCCGGAATCGTGCCGAGGACGGCGACTTTGGCCTTGACCAACGCGACGCTTCCCTTTATAGTCCGCATAGCCTCAGCTGGCGTGGAACGCGCCATTCGCGCTGATCCGGCCCTCGCGAAGGGCGTGAATCTCGCCAACGGGAAGGTCACCTGCAAGGGAGTCGCCGAGGCGCACGGCATGCGATGTGAGCCGCTCGTCTGACGTCGGCAGAGAATTCGATCCATAGATCGGGGCGTAGCGCAGCCCGGTAGCGCACCGCGTTCGGGACGCGGGTGTCGGAGGTTCAAATCCTCTCGCCCCGACCATCCCTCCCTACTACAACGACAAACTCCATCACACACATAACACAATTGTGTTGTCGAACCGCCGCGGTGCGTGGTATCACATCTACTAACGATCTTCCGATCGATACCTTCCACAGACCTCGCACGGAAGAACCATATTCCTGCTTGAGATCCAGGCCAATGTGGTCGTGGAGATGACAGACATTTTCCCCGGCTTGCCGGTAGAGCGGCATCGGTATTCGTACGTGGGCTGGAAGGGCTATGACAATGGATTCTCCGATCAGAGCTCGGATCCTGGTGAGCGGGCGCGTGCAGGGTGTCGCCTACCGCGCGTTCACGCAGGATGCGGCTTCTCGCATGAAACTCTGTGGCGGTGTGAGGAATCTCGATGACGGGCGCGTCGAGGTGGATGTGGAAGGAGAACGACGTGCGGTCGAAGCGTTCATCGAGCTGCTCAGGACTGGCCCTCCAATGGCGCGGGTTCATGACATTCAGGTGCGATGGGATGCGCCGACCCGTCAGCATAAGGATTTCCGCATCTGGCACTGAATGATCGGTCTGCACCGCATGAGGAGTGCTTGATGGGTCGTGATGACGAAGAGGAAGTGAACCAACCGGTTGACGCAGCCGATGAGGAAGAGGAGGACCTCGAGCCTTCGGCGCAAGGGGTAAAGCGGAACCGGCGCCGGAGGCAACGAGAGAGCCAGACTGAGGGGCTCGATACCGTCAAGATCTATCTCAGGGATATTCGTAAGTCCACCCTCTTGACGTTCGAACAGGAACAAGCCCTCGGGAAACGCGTGCTCGCTGGCGATGTCAGCGCCCGTGATCAGATGATCGAAGCGAATCTGCGACTGGTGATCAGCATCGGCAAGCGGTATATGAATCGAGGGTTTCCCTTCTCGGACATCGTGGAGGAAGGGAACCTGGGGCTCATCAAGGCCGTCGAAAAGTTCAACTACAAGCGAGGGTTCCGGTTCAGCACCTATGCGTCGTGGTGGATACGCCAGTTCATCGAACGGGCCATCATCAATCAGGGGAAGCTCATTCGGCTGCCGGTCCACGTGGTGGAACGTCTGAACCGGTTCCTGTCCGCAGTCGAACTCCTCGGCCAGGGACTGGGTCGCGAGCCAAGGACGGAAGAGATCGCGCTGCGGATGAAGATTCCGGAGGAGGAGGTGACCGACCTCAAACAGTTGATCCGGACCACCTGCTCGCTAGACAGTCCGATCAATGAGCGGACCGACACGTACCTGCGCGATGTCATCGAAGATGCCGGAAGTCTCTCTCCCGCAGACACGGCGGAAGGCGTACTGCGTCGCGAAGGGCTGATGGAATGGGTCAAGGATTTGCCAGAAAAGGAGCGGACAGTGATTGTCCTTCGGTTCGGGCTTGACGGGGGCGAGGACCAGACGTTAGAGGAGATCGGCCAAAGTCTCGGGCTCACGCGCGAACGCGTTCGCCAGATTGAAACGGCGGCTCTCGGCAAACTTCGGTCGGTCATCGAGCAAAAGACCATGAAACAGGAGGATCTCTTGTAGAAAGGTTGTCACCTATGGATTACAAAGCGCTGATCCGCGAAGTGCCGAATTTTCCCAAACCGGGGATTCTCTTTTATGACATCACCACGTTGCTCAAGGATGCGCGTGCCTTCCGAAACGTTGTGGACGAGCTTGCCACCAGATATCGCGACAAGCACATTGCGAAGGTGATCGGAATTGAATCCCGCGGCTTCATCCTGGGCAGTCCGCTGGCGTACCATCTGGGGGCAGGGTTCGTGCCGGTCCGAAAGGCCGGTAAGCTACCCGCAGACATTTTTGAGGTCAAATATAATCTGGAATACGGCTCGAGCTCGCTCGCGGTCCACCGCGACGCCATTACCATCGGGGAACGGGTGCTGATCGTCGATGATCTCTTGGCCACCGGGGGGACCGCCGCCGCGACGGTCCACCTCGTTCGCCAACTGGGCGGCGAGATCATAGGCATCGTCGTGCTGGTTGAGCTGGAGTCCCTCAAAGGTCGTGACAAGCTGAACAGCTGTGAGGTGCATTCAGTCATCACCTATCCGTAGGTCCTTGTCTTTCGACTGGCTCGTGGTCCGCTTCCTGATTTCCCATCGAAATTCCTACCCCGATACTCCGGGCTCCTCCACAGGGCTTGTCAAACTCGGAGGAGCGTGCTATGAATGCCCCGCTTTTTTGACCAACCGATCCTCGGCAAGGGAGATTGTTCAGCATGTCTGGCAGGGTCAAGACGAAAAAGAAGCCGAAAACAGCGAATAAAAGGGCGGCGAAAATCGGGCGGAAGCGGGCCCCATCTCATGCCCAGACCCAGGCCGCCGATCTCCGCTCTCACGGGTCTCGGGCGGGCGGAGCAGACAGGGTGGCGTCTGGGTCCAAGGTGATGCAGGCGAGTCGTCGCGAATCCCTGCATCGGATACTCATGGCAAAACGTCAAGAAGTCATGAGGGAGATTGAGGCGGATCTCGGACAATCCTTGACCGAAGATCAGCAGCGTCGTCTAGAATCAGCCAGGGATGTCGGTGACCAGGCCTTGATGGATCTGGAACGGGAACTCGGCATCTCGCTCTTGGAAATGCGGAATCAGAAAAGGCAACTCCTTGACGAGGCTATCTGGAGACTGGCCGAAGGCACCTATGGTCTCTGCGCCGAGTGTGGGGTCGAGATCAGTGAAAAGCGACTGGCGGCGGTGCCCTTCGCCAAGCTGTGTGTGGAGTGTCAATCAAAGCAGGAGCTGCTCGAGAAGATTGAGAAGGGAGAGGAACGGGAGTAACGCCTGATCGTTCAAGATACGCCGCGCTGGATCCGGGACGCAACCAGAGCGTAATGATCATCACAGGTCTGTTCTTGTTGGGGCAGGGCCCTTCGGCACCAAGCTCGATCCAGCCGCAATCCGTTGTCGATCTCGAGGCTCTTGATGAAAGCCGTGGTGCTGGCGAGTGGTGGGCTTGATTCCACTATCACGGCGGCCATTGCGCAGCGGGACGGGGCTCTTGTCTATCTGCTGACGGTCTCCTACGGGCAACGCCACGTGATCGAGGTGGAGCGGGCGAGGCAGGTCGCACGAGCTCTGGGAGCGGCGGGTCACCTGGTTGTGGAGGTCGATCTCCGACAGATCGGGGGATCGGCTCTGACGACGAATCAGCCGGTGCCCAAGGATCGCACCCAGGCCGAGCGACGCGAAGGGATCCCGGCCACCTACGTCCCGGCTCGCAACACGATTTTCCTGTCCCTCGCGCTTGCCTATGCCGAAGTGCTTGAAGCCTCATTGATCTATATTGGGGCCAATGTGCTCGATTACTCGGGGTACCCGGACTGTCGTCCCGACTATCTCCGGGCATTTGAGCACATGGCTCGACTGGGCACCCGCGCTGGCGTCATGGGGAAAGGAATCGAGATTCGAGCCCCGCTACTCCAGATGACGAAAGCGGAAATCATTCGGGAAGGAGCGTCACTCAAGGTTCCGTTTCATCTCACCCATAGCTGTTATGATCCAGCCGTGGACGGGACCGCCTGTGGTCGTTGCGACAGTTGCCGCATCCGGCGCGAGGGGTTCCGGGCTGCCGGCATCAGCGATCCCATCGCGTACGCGGATGCGTAAGTCAGGGGCGTAACGGTGTCTCCGGAAGAATTCTTCATGTACCTGACGATCGCCCTGATCGTCCTGATCCCCATCTCGGCCAGGGTCTACCGCTATTTCACGATGCGGCAGGTCACGCGGATGCTGCGCCAGCAGTTTGACCAGACGGCCGAACAGAGCAAGACGAATGACCGTCCTCGCTGACGACGAAGAGGAGTGGGTGTCATGCCCGGCGTACGCACTCTTCTAGGATGGGTCGTGACGTGGGGCCTGTTTGGCCTGCTGCTGGCTGTGCCGGACATCGGGGAAGGCATGGCGAAGCAGGACCCCGTGCGGGTTCCAGCTGAATTTCAGAAGGGCGAAGCCAAGTTTAACGCCAATTGCGCCCGCTGCCATGGCGAACGCGCCAGCGGAACCACGCAGGGGCCGCCTCTGGTGCATAAGATCTATGAGCCCAACCACCACGGTGATCTGGCGTTCCAGCGAGCGGCGGCGAACGGAGTCCGCGCCCATCATTGGAGCTTCGGCGATATGCCGCGGATCGAAGGAGTGACGTCGGAAGACGTTGCGGAGATCACCAAGTACATACGCTGGCTGCAGCGACAGGCTGGTATTCTGTGAGCCTGCTGAGGTTGTTTCCGTGATCCACCTTGTTTCACCTTTCCTTCCATAGGTCACACCTGATCCAATTTCTCGCTCCTTCTTCTCATTCCGTTGTCTGCGAGGCTCCTTAATCCCACCGTAATTCAATCGGTTCTAGGCGGCATTGACACGAAGCGGTTTGGCTCCGTAAGCTGAACAATATGAGAGCTAGTCCATTATCCGTACTTTCGCGGTGAGGAAATTTCCCACACAACCTGGGTCAGTCCCTGTCCAGACTGGCCCATTAACCGGGAGGGGTTATGAAAAGCTCGGGAGGAGCATTCGCACTGCTGCTGGGTGTGCTCTGTCTGCTGATGACGAGCGCGGGCTGTGTCCTGGTGCCGATTGATGCCGGGCACGAAGGCGTAATGGTGGAAAAACCGTTCTTCTTCGGCCATGGCGGTGTGGACTCCGTTCCGGCCACGACAGGCAGAATCTGGGTGGCTCCCACCACCCAGGTCATTGATGTCGATATTCGCCCCGTCCAGTTTTCGGAGCATTTCGATATCATCTCGGCCGAGAACGCCCCGGTTTCCTTCGATGCGTTCCTGATTGCCAACATTATGGAGGGCCGGT
>JBOHOI010000016.1:0-21184 GCA_050731155.1 Nitrospiraceae bacterium
CACTCATAGTCAACATTGGGGCAGGTTAGGAGATAGGAAGGAAGCGCCCCCGATGATACAGCACCCTGTTCAGAACTGTGCGAATCAGCCTAGCTGATACGGCCGGCAGCGTCAGCCGCAAGCAGGTCACGATCAGCGTCCCCTGACGTGACTGGCTCAGAGTAGGCAAGGAGGGAGCGATGGCAATCACCCAGCGACTGTTCAGCATCCTAGCCGTCGTGATTCTGTGGAGTGCCGCCGTGCAGGCGGCGGAACTAACCCCGCAACAGATCTATGCCGGCGCCTCGCCAGGGGTCGTGATGGTGATGGGCCATTCGACGACCGGTGATAAAGGAAACGCGGGCACCGGCTCGATCATCAGGCGTGATGGGCTCGTCCTGACCAACGCCCATGTGGTGGTGGAGGAAAGAACGGGCAAGCCCTATCCCAGGCTTTTTGTGTATTTGAAGCCGGATCGGGTGACCGGCGATCCGAAGACCGACTTGTCCCGAGGCGTGAAAGCGACGGTGCTCGCGTTCTCACAGCCGTTGGACCTGGCCCTGTTGCGGCTCGAGGGGACGCCTGCTCCGCTGTCTGTCCTGGAACTCAGTGACTCGAGCCGGGTCCGGATTGGAGACAGGGTCCTGGCCATTGGGCATCCGGAGCAAGGGGGACTCTGGACCTTGACCACGGGTGTGATCAGCGCGGAGTTCGAGAACTTCAACAAGACCAGAGGCAAGCACGTCTTCCAGACCGAAACCGGTCTGAACCGAGGCAATTCCGGCGGCCCGCTGCTGGATACCGAAGGGCGCGTGGTCGGGGTCAATACCGCGATTGCCCGCTTGGCCGCGGACGGCCTGCCGATCACCAGCATCAGTTTTTCGCTCAAATCGGATGTGGCGCGGACATGGCTGCGCGAGCAGGGAATAACGGTTGATCCCTCGGGAAGCCCAACGGACTTGCCTGCGTCCGCCACCAAACCAGCTCCGGCAAAGCCAAGTGTGACGCCCAGTTCGCCGAGCCAGACGGCTGCGACGTCCGGGACGCCAGGACCGTCAGCCTCAGCTCAGGCCCCTCCTGCCCCTCAGCCCCAACCCCCGGCTCGCTCGTACAACCTCGATCGGCTGGTGAGTGAGCGGGCCAAAGCCGAGGCAGACATGGAAAACATGATCAAGGAAATGCGCGGCAAACTGCGCGGGCGATGAAGAGCCCAGCAGATCTCATCGCAATCTGACGAGGATTGGACCCGCCTCTCTGTCCTGAGAAGTTCCTGTGCTGCTTGCGCCCCCTGCTGAGTCGCCCCTCTTGCCCATCGTATCCAGGGCGCGTATCATCGTCACACTTGGAAAGGGAGGGGGTCATGAAAAAACGGACTACGACCCGGCCGACACGCAGCTTGTCCCTTGATCGGAACATCGAACGGCTGCGGCAGCAACTTGCTCGCTTGACACCGTTTCTTTCCAAGGGCAAGGGAAAAGCTGCTTCGACCATCGATGAGTTTGATGTCGAGACGGAACGGTTGCTCAGAGAGATCCTTGGAGAGACCTCTGAGCTGGTGGAGACCTACGAATATGCGCAGCTTGGCGAAGCGGCGGGGCTGGTCAATTTCCCGGATGAGGCACCAGAAAGCGGAGCGCATGACGTCGATCGGGAAAGTCTCAATCAACGCAAACGGGTGCTAGAGAGCTGTATCTCGGAACTCGAAGCGCGCCGTGCGGCGGCGGCCAAGAAGAAACGCCTGGCTCAGGCAGTAATTGGTCCCCAGGTCGCCGACCACATGACGACTGACATCCGCAGCGTGCTCGCTGACGCGACACTCAAAGAGGCGAGCCGTCTGATGCAGAAATGGAAGATCGGCTCACTGTTGGTCGCGGACGGGCACTATTATGTGGGCTTCATCACGGATACGGACCTGGCCCGGGAGGTGGTGGCGGAAGGGATCGATCCGGCTACGACACCCGTCAAACTGTGCATGAGGAAGCCGCCTATTACGATCGAGGGCAGCCAGCCGATCATCGAGGCGGTGCGGTTGATGAAGGAAAAGGCCACCCGCCATCTCGCGGTCACCCAGGATGGAACGATTGTCGGCGTCCTCTCGGTGTCGAATATCCTGCGGTACTATTCAGGCGTGGCGTAGCACTGAGAGAGCCGCAGCATGGCAAAGGAACTGGAAATCAACGTCCGGCCCGTCTTCTCCACACCGCTGTTAGTCTTCACGATTCCCGACCACGAGCGCATCAATCAGGAACTTCGCCGCGTGATCCTCGAACGAGAGGCCTCCACGCCCACCTATGCTGACTACGAGGTGGTGGGATGGTCCTCTCCGCATGACCTCTCCATGCTGGAGTGGGCCGGCCCGGTGTTGAAGGGATTGTTTGACCCCGTCATCCAGGTTGCCATGCAAGTGACCGAATTCTCCGAACGGACTCCGCACTTCAGCGGAAGTCGTCCGAGCTGGCAGCTCGTCGAAATCTGGGCCAACGTGCAGCGCAAAGGGGGGAGCAACGCCGCCCACCCTCACCCAGGCACCTTCTGGTCGGGAGTGTATTACGTGGATGTCGGGGACATCTCCTCAGACGGCAAGAGCGGAGGGGACCTGCTGCTCTTCGACCCGCGGGGGTGTCTGCCTCGGATGCTTGCTCCGTATCTGCGCTACGCCATGCCCGAACTGCACGACGCCGGCAGGAACATTTCTTTCATGCCGTCGGCCGGCCAGTGTGTCATGTTCCCCGGCTGGTTATTCCATGCCGTCGGGACGTACACCGGCAGCGCCCCGCGTATCAGCGTGGCATTCAACCTGGACCCCGTCATCCGGAAGTAGCGGAGCCATTGTCAGTCCCTAGTCCAGCCCCTAAGGTCTAGTCTCGTCGCTCATCTGATTGAATTGCTGGAGCCTCTCTTGTTTTTGTCCCTCGATGTGTTTGCTTTTCTCTTGGAATTGGTGGATGAGACTCCCGTCGCTTTTGGCGGCGGACCGCGCTGCAACTTTGTCGCCTAGATCGGACACAAACATGAAGTACAGTGTGGCAAGTCCCAGGAATCCAACGGCCCACGGCATGAGGAGCCGCAAAAACGCACTGCCGGTCAGTTTGCCAGCGCCGTAGAACAGCACCATCGCGAGAAAGCCGCCGATCAGCATGACAGACTTGTAGGTGCTCAACCCGGGAATCATCGTGGGAGGCAGATGGTCAATCAGCCAAAAGAGCAGACCTTCTCCACGCCCAGATGTTGAAAAGAGAGATGATGCTCCGCTCGATGGCTTCTCACTTGCTACGCTCTCTGTCACTTTGACCCGGGCACGATAGCGTTCCGGGATATTCTCCAGTCGATCGGTTGCCACTAGGTTCCTCCGCTCATCCACATAGGAATAAATGGGCGTGCCAGCCTGAGAATCAATCAGCCCCACCAGGAAGACGACTGCAGCGCACACCATCATCGCAGTCCTCATGCGTCCCAAGCGATGTTCCGTCATAGTCATTCCTCCCCGTGCCTCACCCGGACATGGTTCGTCTACCAGTAAGAATAGCACTGTTTGGAAAAAGCGGTGTTCAGCGTCCTCTTAGGCCTGGCTCCCTTCGGCTCTCTGCAAGCACCTGGTCTCAGTCAGCGTGGACCACCAACCGAATGAGTCAAGTTGCTGTATGCTCCTCCCGGGCCAAAACCCTATCTCGTGAACGAGAGGCGCAAGATAGATTTTTCAAAGGGATTTGCGTATTCTTTTGAGTGGGTCAAGAAGAAATGATTTCGATGTGCTCACGTGAATAAACACAGCTTCATGTCCGGTCTAACCTTCCCAGGCTTGTGACAGAGATCCACTCCTTGTTTGGTGCGGGCAGTGACTGATAGGCAGTTCTCTATGTCGATCAGAGCGGTCATGGTGGTGAATCTCATCGCGGCAACGACAATGGGCCTGGTTCCAGCCACCGATGCCATCTCTGGCTCGATTATTATCGCGGGGAACGGACCGGAACTCCCTATCATCGAGCGGCTGGTTCGAGCATTTGAAAAAGAGCACCTCGGGAGTGTCGTGGAGATCCGGTGGGACCAGTCTTCACATCCGATTGAAATGGTCAAGTCGAGCGAAGCGTATTTCGCCGTCGCAGGGCAGAAAGACCCGGACTTGACAGCGATTCCCATTGCCTGGGACGGGATTGCAGTAGCTGTTGAGTCCATCAACCCAGTGAAGGAGGTCACCTCTCATCAGGTGGCCGCTATTTTCTCAGGCAAGATCAAGCGGTGGTCAAAGTTGGGAGGGCCAGAAATCGAAATCCAACTGATTGATCGGCCACAGAACCAGCACATCCGCCATAGCTTTGAGGAGACGCTCGGTATTGTGGGGCAGATTCCGAAATCAGCAAAGGTGATTCGGTCTGACCAGAAAGCGATTAGCACTGTGGCAGGCAACCTCTCTGCGATAACCTATACCTCGCTAGGAGTAGCCCTCGAAGCAGTGAGGTACGGAGTAAATGTGAGTTTGCTGATGATTGACCGGGTCGAGGCGGCTAAAGAAACGGTCAGAGACGGGCGCTATAAGCTCCGCCGCCCCGTGCTTCTTCTCTCAAGAAAGGAGCCGAACCCAGTGGCTGAAGCCTTTGCCACATTTGCCCTTTCGAAAGAGGGACAGGCAATCGTGGAGGAAATGTTTATTTCCTACCGTCCCTGAGAGTAGAATACAAGCAAAGGCCCCAGGAGACTTGGAACGGAGGACACGTCCCATGGTAAAGGAGATGAAGAAATGAAAAAAGAGGACGAGTCACGTTTAGAATCCATACTGAAAAAATTTGAACAGAAGCTGGCGAAATCTAAAGACGCAAAAGAACAACGGCAATCTGAAGAAGATGTCTTCTACATGGAGTTTAAGCGAATTCGAACACAGGTGATTCGTCCTGCGATGGAAGATATTGGAAACCAGCTTAGAGCCAGGGGCCATAATTTTGAAATATCAGAAGTCGGTGATGAGAGAAGCAAACGAGATGCAAAAATAACAATGAGCATAACGATCGGTGGAGTTCCCAGTTCTGTCTATGCACCTGAAAACACTGTGTCGGTTTCCTTTTCTCACACGGGGCACACGACGATCTCTATTCATGCGAGTACTCCGATGCAAAACAGGAGGGGATTTGCGGGGCTGCGAGGGAATTATGCCGCATCTGAAATCACTACCGATGTGGTTGAGAAAAAAATTCTCGAGGTTCTCGAGGAGGTTTTTAGCCCAAGTTAGCAACGGGGCTAACTAAGCCATAGAAGTAACAACGCTGGCTATCGGGCAATCTGGGTTAACCCAGGAGGAGAGGATTTTCTATTCCGTGCTCATTTTGTGCTCAAGCCCGCCACGCTTCAGCTCATTCCAGCCAACTCCATCCAAAGTTTGAGGTCCAGCGAAATCTTGGCCAGAGCTGGCCTGAGTGAGTTCCAGTAGGCCTGAGTATGGACGTGAGCGAGGTTTCCTAAACCGCGTGTCGAGGACGATCTCTATCGCCAGGCATGAAACACGGCTCTGGTCACGTCTTTGTTGTGAAAGAATGGCATCGCTCTCTTGATGTCATGACGCAGGCCGGTTTTCACCCTTGACGGATATTCTCGAAACTTTTCCACCCTCCGGAATCCGACAGTTTTCAGCATCGCCTCGACCACAGCCGGATTAGGTCCCCACCAATTGGATGGATCATTGTTCAATTCCGTTCCGGGATAAAAGACCATCGCTGGTCGCGCCCCTCCCAGCCGTTCGATGTGTGTTTCCAGAAGCAATTGCTTCCCCGTGACGCTGAACACCCGTTCGACCGCCAGCAAGGGATGGCGCATGTGGTAGAGGACCCCGAAGAAGAACACGACATCGAACACCCCGACTTTCTCCGGAGAAATGTCGAGCACATGCAGTTCCATGCTCTCCACTTTGGAGTTGAGCGCCTTGCGGGCGAGATCAAAGGCGGTTTTGGCCTGCATCCCCCATTGTTCGCCGCTCCAAATATCCACGGACAGGACTCGGCTCGCGCCACGCCGCTCCGCCTCGAACGAGAAGAATCCATCGGACGCCCCGATGTCCAGGACTGTCAAGCCCTGTAACTTCTCGGGAATGCCAAGCTGCTGTAACTTGTACAGAGAATTATCCGAGCCTGGCGTGATAATGCCATGATCCAGGTCAATGGTATGCCACCAGGTGAGTTTCGCAACTTCCTGTCTGAGTTCATCCGTGTTCATGGTTGATTCCTATCCTGCTTGAGGACCGCAGGGGCGCTCTGCAGCCGCCATGCACTAGCTTGTCACCGCCCCTTCCGACGCCGACGACACGTGCCGGGCGTACTTGGCCATGACGCCGGTGGTGTAGCGCGGGACGGGCGGCTTCACCTTCTTGAGGCGGGACGCAATTTCTTTCTGAGTCAATTCAAGGGTGAGTGTACGCGCTTTGACATCGAACACAATCATGTCGCCATTCTTGAGCGCGGCAATAGGACCGCCCTTTACCGCCTCAGGGGCGACGTGGCCGGCCATCAGCCCATGCGTGGCGCCGGAGAAGCGGCCGTCGGTCAGGAGCGCGATCGAGTCGCCAAGGCCTGCGCCGACAATGGCGGCGGTCACACCCAGCATCTCCCGCATGCCCGGTCCGCCTGCCGGCCCTTCGTAACGGATCACGACGACATCTCCCGCTTTAATCTGCCCGGCCTTGACGGCGGCGAAGGCGTCTTCTTCCCGGTCAAAGACCTTGGCTGGCCCTCGGAACTTCATCATGGAATGCCCGGCCACCTTGACCACGCAGCCTTCAGGCGCGAGGTTCCCCTTGAGGATCACGAGCCCGCCCGTGGACTTGATGGGATTCGACAGCGGCCGCAACACCTGTTGGCCTAGCGTCTCCGTCGCTTGCGCGGCTTCTTCTCCGATCGCCCGTCCCGTGACGGTTGGTTGGTTGGGATGTAGGAGTCCCGCATCCAGCAGCCGCTTGGCCACGAGGGTGGTGCCGCCGGCTGCATACAGGTCGGCTGCCATGAAGCGGCCGCCCGGCTTGAGGTCGGCAAGCAGCGGGACCTTTCGGTTGATCTTGTCGAAGTCGTCAATAGTGAGCTTCACGTCCGCTTCTCGCGCAACGGCCAGCAGGTGTAAGACCGCGTTGGTGGAGCCACCAGTGGTAGCCACGGCCGCGATGGCGTTCTCTAATGCCTTCCGGGTGATGATCTGGCGTGGGCGAAGATCCTTCTTCAGCAAGTCCATGACCATCTGACCGCACGTGAACGCCACGTCGTCCTTGCGTGGGTCCATCGCCGGCACACCGTTGAAGCCCATCGGCGAGATACCCAAGAACTCAAACGCGATGGCCATCGTGTTGGCGGTGAACTGGCCACCGCAAGCGCCGGAGCCAGGGCAGGCATGGTTTTCCAAGTCACGCAGCTCCGCATCCGTCATCTTCCCCGCCGCGTGCGCTCCGACCGCCTCAAAGACATCCTGGATCGTCACGTCGTGACCCTGGAACTGCCCCGGCATGATCGAGCCTCCGTAGAGCATCAGCGAGGGCAGATTCAAACGAGCCAGCGCCATGACGGTGCCGGGGATCGTCTTGTCGCATCCCGAAAGCGCCACGACCGCGTCGAACAGGTGCCCGCGCGCGACCAGCTCGATCGAGTCGGCGATGACTTCGCGGCTGATCAGTGAGGCCTTCATCCCCTCCGTGCCCATCGCGATCCCGTCGGACACAGCGATCGTGTTGTACTCGATGGGAGTCCCGCCGCCGGCCCGGATGCCAGCTTTCACTCTCTCGGACAGCCGCCGGAGGTGAAAGTTGCAGGGCATGACCTCGATCCAGGTATTCGCGACCCCCACCAGCGGCCTGGAGAGATCGGCATCGGTGAACCCGACCGCTTTCAGCATGGCGCGGGCCGGCGCCCGGCTCGGACCGTCGGTCAGGTCGTGGCTCTTGTGCTTCGGATCAGTCGGCATTGTGTCTCCTCTTCCAGGTAGCGAGTTTCTGACACGTTCTTGCACCAACAGGATGTTCAAAAAAGTCGCCAGCGATGCGAGAACAAAGTTGGAGACCTTTTTCAATATCCTGCTAGTCGGGCTGGCAATTTCTCACAGATAGGGGCAGGCGGTCAATCGGGGAGCACGCTAATAGTCTGCCTAGTCGCCGGCATCGTCGTACCATTTCTCTCGGCGGATGGGACACAGCCCCTTCTTGTTCACGATCTCCGATACGTCTTTGAGCATCCCGCTGCTCCCGCAGAGGTAGACGGCCAGATTCTTCACGGAGGCGATCCGGTCTTCGGCCAGCTTAGTCACGCGACCGACCTCGCCGCGCCATCCGTTCTCCGGGCGGGACAGGGTCGTGACCGCGGTGAAGTTCGCGAAACGCTTGGCCAACGTGGTCAGCTCGTCCTGATAGTAGAGATCTTTCTGGCTGCGGAGTCCCCAGAACAACGTGATCGAGCGGGGAAAGTTTTTGTCGAGCAGGTCATAGAGCATGGAGCGGATCGGCGCGATGCCGGTCCCCGTGGCGACGAAGAGGAGATCCCGCTCGGCCTCGTCCCGCAGGTAAAAGGAGCCGGTCACACCCTTGAACTGGGTCTCGTCGCCTTCGCGCAAGCTGAATAGATAAGTGGAGCCAGGCCCGTTGGGGACCAGGTTGAGCAGCAGCGTCACCTGGTCCCGTTGGCTGGGCGGGGAGGCAATCGAGTAGGGGCGCGTGACCGGCTGGTTCAGTCTCGGATGAACCACCTCAAAGGAAATGAACTGCCCGGCCTTGAACGCGACCTGACCCGGCTCAAGCAGCCGGAGGGTGATCTCCCGCACATCGTACGTGAGATTCCTGATCCCGCTGACGCGGGCTCTGAACGGTTGGATCGGCATCCGCCTCGTTCACTTGCCCTTGCCCTTTTTCTCGTGTTTCTTTCCTTCGCCCTTCATCTCCGTATCAATGACCGCGCCGGTGTCGGCGTCCACGTGAACTTCCGTCACCTTATCGTCGGCGCCGACGATCTCGACTTCCCAGACCGCCCTGTCGTGCTTGCGCTCCAGCTCGGCTTCGATCACCTTCCCGGCCACTTTCTCGGTCGCGGTCTTGATGGCCTGCTCAACTGTCACCTTGGCGGTCTTGGACATCTCGACCGCCTGCTTGGTCTCATCCTTCTCCTTGCCACGTTTTTCATCGCTCCGAGCCGGTACGCTCAGGACAAGCGCCGAACCGATCAGTGCGACCAACAAAACTATCCTTCTTCCAGCGATCTTCATGGGAGAACCTCCTTTTAGCTGATGGCTACAGACGATGTGTGAGAGGCGATCGCCTCATGGCTTCGATTCTTTTTTCTCCGCGTCCTTTTTCGGTTCCGTCTTGGATGAGTCACCGTGGCCTCGCTCTTTCATTCTGCCGTGGCCCATGCCCGCGTCCTTCTCATCCCTGTCCGGCATCATCTTCAATCGCTCGTGCACCGCCTTGATTCGTTGGCTCTGTTCCGGGGTCAGCGCCGCCATGACGTCGCGCCTGGCTTTGATCGCGGCCATGCGCAGATTGACCTCCAGCAGCTCGCTTTGTTTCAGCTTGCCCTCAATCGCTGCCAAGTCGGCCTTGTCATCCTCGACCAACGCCTCGAGTTCTCGCTCGGCCACCATGATGTCGGCTTCGGTCTTGATACGTGTCCGATCCAGGTCAAGCTGGATCGCCTTCAGTTTCGAGACCTGCTCCTCCGTCAACCCAAATTCCTTTTGGCTTCCCAGCAGACCACGAAGGAGATGGCCTGTGCTGGCGTGACGCCCTGTCATGCCATGTCCCCTGCCATACCCGCTCCCGTGTCCCTTTGAGTAACCGGGTTCCGGCTCTGCCCACGCGGGAGCCAGCGTGAATCCCAGCATGACGGTCATGGCCACAACCCCGGTCAGCACTCTCCCATTCATGATTCCCTCCTTCCTTGATTGAGACGGTGCCGCTTATCCCTTTGCTCCCGTCTTTGTCGGACAAGTGTTGATCCCAAACAGTTTCCAGGCCGGACAGAATCCCCATGCGCCGGTGACCAAGGCCACGGCTCCCACCACATAGGTCGCCAGAGCTCCCCAGCTTGGAAGCTCCGCGAAATACCCGACGCCGATCAGAGCAATCCCTAGCACGACCCGAATCATCCGTTCAACATTTCCCACGTTGCAGGTCATGGCTGCACCTCCTTGTTCAGAGCTCTGAACATACCCCTCCGCTCGTTCCCACCGTTTGGCTTTCTCTGATGAGTTGTCGCTCGCTCATCGGTTCATGATTGCCCCGCTTGCAGCAACAGATCGGCGCGAGGATCCGGATGGCGAGCTCGCCCGAGTTGCTCGTACAGCTTGCGGTCCTCATCGGTGAGGGAGGTCGGCATGACGATTTGCAAGGTGTAAAACAAGTCGCCGCGTCCGCCCGTCGCAGTCGGGAGTCCTTTGCCCTTGAGCCGGAGCTTGCTGTCCGCGCGGCTGCCCGGCGGAACCTTCACGCGCACAGGGTCTGCCAAGGTCGGCGCCAGGACTTCGGCACCGAGCGCGGCCTCCCACGGCCACACGGGCAGCGTGACGTGGAGATCGGCGCCTTCGCGACGGAACACCCGGTCCGGCTCGATGTGGACGCGCAGGTACAGGTCGCCGCGCCTGCCTCCGTTGCGGCCGGTGGCGCCCTTACCGGCGACCCGCACGCGCGTCCCGTCTTGGACCCCTGCCGGAATCTTCACTTCAATCGTACGATGCTCGGTCTGACTGCCGGCGCCGGCGCAGGTAGCGCAGGGGCGTCCACGCTGATCGCCGGTTCCGCCACAGGCCACGCAGGGGACCTTTTCGGCAAGCCGGATGCGGCGGGTGACCCCGGTCAACACCTCGCGGAGGGTCAACTGGACTCCGGTTTCTAGATCCTCGCCCGGCGTGGCGAATCCCCTGAAAGCCGAGCCGCTTCCGGTGCGCGACCCTTTCCCGAAGATTGATTCGAATATGTCGCCAACGTCTTGCTCCTCACCGAAGGTGAATTCCGGCCCCATTCCTGCGCCAGCTCCAGCCTTTTGCCGGGCTTGCTCATAGGCCTCAGCCTCCTGCCAGCGATGGCCGTACCGGTCGTATTTCTTTCGTGTCTCAGGGTCGCCCAACACCTCGTGCGCCTCGTTCAGCTCCTTGAACCTTTGTTCCATCGGCGCCTTCTTGGGTCCGCTGTGCAGATCGGGATGGTACTGGCGGGCCAGGCGGCGGTAGGCCTTCTTGATCTCATCGCCGGTGGCGGTTCGAGGCACCGCGAGAATGTCATAGTAATCGCGTTGGGCGGATGCCATCGCTCGACCCTCAAGGCCCAGGTGGTAGATTGACTGAGTGCAGCTTACGGTGTCCGCCCGGTCTTTTCAAGGAGGGAGCTGATGGCAGATAGCCTATGGCGAATGGCCGATAGCAAACGCCGGACAGCGGCTTTCTTAGCTATCAGCTATTAGCCACAGCCATTAGCTCTTTGCGTTCTAACGCGCGGCGCCGGCCTTTGCGCGCGCCATCATCTTACAATAGGAGCAAATGTCGGCGGTCGTGGGCTGGCCGCAGGTGGCGCAGGGACGCAAGGTGGCTTGATCCTTTTCGGCCATCGACGTTGGGGCCGGTTGGGCTTTAGCCTGCTTCTCAAGAAAACCCCAGTAGAAGCGTTGCTTGGTGCCAGGCGATTCCGTTTCCAGTCGGTTCAGGACCTCTTTGTAGAGCAGCAGCTTCGAGCCCTTGGCCATGGGGCATTCTTCGACGATGTAGTCGATCCGGTTCAGCACGGCGTAGGCGGCGAGCTCTCGCTCAGCGAGCCGGTACAGTGGCTTGACCTTCTTGGCGAAGCCCTCGACGGAGGCCGGGAGACTGGGGCTTTGCTTGTCCAAATATTCGTCCTGCCAGTGCAGCACATTGCCCAGCAGGCGGGCTGCCTCGTCGTCCAGATTGTGACCGGTGGCCATGACGTCGTAGTCCTGCTCCACCGCGGCGCGGTTGAACTGGTAACGTTTGATCGTGCCGCAGGCCGAGCAGGTGGGCCGGTTGATCAGATTGGCCAGTTCCCGAATGCCCGCGCCTTCTTCCTCCTGGACGGTATGAATCAGCAACGTGGCGTGACAGGGTTTCGCGACCGTGTCGGCGAACCGCTCCACCTTCTCGCGGGATTTCGCTGAGTAGCCGGGGATGCCGAGGTCCACGTAGAGCGCGTCGGCGTGGTAGCCCAGCTTGAGGAGAATATCCCACAGCGCCAGGCTGTCTTTGCCGCCGGAGACTGCGACGAGGATGCGGTCCTCGCGGCCGAACATCCGCTCGTTCTTAATCGCGCGTGAGACCTGGTCGTGCACGAATTCGTTGAAGCAGGGCTTGCAGAAGGCCGCGTTGTGGCGCGGCAGCCCGACCACCGCCTTCGTATGACACTTGGCGCACTTCATGTTTCCGTTAGGCCTAAGGCGTCAGGTGTTAGGCGACAAAGAATCTTTTCTTCGGTCCGGATATTTCTTCGTGATCGCCTCACGCCTCACCCCTGACGCCTCACGAGACAGGGCTCCCGCCCGAAATCACCGGCCTCACCTCGACCGTGTCCTCGTCTTTCAGCATCTCATCCTCAGTGACGAGATCATCTCCTCGAACGACGAGGTGAGCTTCCACGACCAGGTTCAGGTCCCGCAGCAGTTCACGCACGCGTTTCGGACCTTTGATCTCCACCTGCCGCTCAGGATGGCTGAGTTGAACCTTCATGGCCAGATCATATGCCTCCTGGGGGGCTAGGGGCAAGCGGCGCGTCTTTCGTGAGGCGTCAGGCGTGAGGAGTCATGCGATCTGCGCTTCGCGCAAGGACTTGGCCGAGTCCTCGGGCGTGACGGGGTTGATGTAGAAGCCGGTTCCCCATTCGAAACCCGCCACCTGGGTCAGTTTGGGGATCACCTCGATGTGCCAGTGGTAAAACTCGTTGGTCTTCTCGTGGAGCGGCGAGGTGTGCAGGATGAAGTTGAAGGCCGGCTTCGACAGGACGCGGTCCATCCGTCGCAGGGATTCCGAGAGAATGGGGGCCAGCAACTCGAAGTGAGTTTTCTGGCTGTCCTCGAAATAGGCGGCATGCCGTTTCGGGAGGATCCACATCTCGAAGGGAAACCGCGGGGCGAATGGAGTGATGCACACGAACTCCGGGTTCTCAGCAACCAGACGGTCGCCATCCCCGAGTTCCTGCCGGATAATGTCGCAATAGATGCACCGTTCCCTCTGCTGGAAATGCGCGCGGCACCCTTCGATCTCGGCCGTGACGATAGTGGGGACGACAGGCAGCGCGATCAGTTGCGAATGGGTATGTTCCAGCGTGGCCCCGGCGGCCGCCCCATGGTTCTTGAAGACGAGGGTATACCGGAAGCGGAGGTCCTTCTTGAGGTCAACGACGCGATCGCGGTAGGCCCACAACACGTCCTCGATCCGCTTCGAAGGCATGTCGGCGAGGGTGTCCTTATGCTCGGCAGTCTCGATAATGACCTCGTGCGCGCCGATGCCGTTCATGCGGTCATACAGGCCGATCCCTTCGCGACCCAGATCGCCCTCGACCTGGAGTGCGGGGAACTTGTTCGGCACCACCCGGACGGTCCAGCCCGGCGAGTTCGGCTCGCCTCCCTGCGGACGGTAGGCCAGGATTTCCTTGGGGGTCAGCCGTTCCTGGCCGGGGCAAAACGGACAGAGAGCGGTGGAGGCCTGTCGAGCCGCCGCGCCGTGACTACTCTGAAAGAAGTCTCGTGGACGACCGGCCCGATCGGTTGAAATAATCACCCACCGTCCCATCACCGGATCTCGACGTAACTCAGGCATAAGCACCCCTCGTGAGGCGTGAAACGTCAGGCGTGAAAGGTGTAGGGGTTTTTCTCATGAGCCGTTTACCCCTCACGTCTCACCCCTCACGTTTCACGGCATGTTAGACTCGCCACATGATCACCTCGTAGTCCTGATCCGGCACCCTCAGAACGACCGCCTGATGCCGCGGATATCGCTCCGCCTCGAGGCCGTGCTGCGTCACGACGATGCTCATCCTGAACTCTTCTCCTGCCTGTAGGGTGAGATCCTTGAACGGCACGGCCAGTTCAAGAATCTTGCGCCGGCAGATGGTGTGGTAACGGCCGACCTCGGAGAATGAATGGTCGGGAGAGGCGGAACAGAGGGTGAAACTGTCCGGCCCTGGCGCGACCAGTGAAAAGACCAGCTTGTGGGACAGGGGTGCCGTGAGCACATACAGCTCGACGGCCAACCCGGTCTGATCGGCCAGCGCGTCGTCGTCGGGATCGAGTCGCAGAAAGAGCGCATCGACACTGCACCCGAATTCGATTGCGGTGAAGAAGCCGTGCGACTTCCACATGGACCCGCGGGGAGGATCGGGATCAACGGCTCCAGCCCCCCTCCATTCGAAGAAATCCGAGACGAGTCCGTCAATGGTGGGAGAGACCAGACTGACCGGCAGGCGAACCGGATCGGGTTCGTGCAGCGCGTCGAGGCCTATGACCGGCTCGTTCAGGATCTCCGGAGCCGGCGCGCCGGCTCTTGTAAAGACGTTCCGGAGGTGCGTCCGGAACAGGCGGTCGAATTCCGATTTGTAGTCCGACTCGAAATCGTCGCCATACCACCAGAACCAGTCGCTGCCTTCGGCCGCGTACAATTCCTCCCAGGCCTCGCGGGCCTGGTCAGGCGGCAGACCGCTGCTCAGTTCAACAAGCCGATCGCGCGTGTGACGGAGCAGGTCCCAGGCCCGGTTGTCCTCCTGATGTCCTACCCAGATCTTGAAGTCCTGGTTGATCCAGGATCCACTGTGCAGGTGCTCGAGCCGGGCTGTGCGGGGCACAATCTCCAAGGAGTGGCTCATGGTGTCGGTAGAAATGTGAACACCCTCGATCGCGTGGAGCGAGCCTTTGGCCAGTTCAGCATAGAGACGGGATAAAAAGCGTTCCCCTCCGTCATGGTAATGTTCCCAGGGATTTTCCCCGTCCAGGATGATCGGGATCAAGAGATGATCACTAGGCGCGTGCTGCACGATGTGGGCGAGCCGGCGCAGCACGTCCTCCACGGCCGACTCCGACATCGTCTTGGCATAGACGAACCCGAAGGCATCGGAGAGCTCCCGGTCCCGGAAGACGATCGCAACTTCTTCACCCTGTGGACCGACCTCGTAGGGCTGGTAGAGGTCAGCCGCACGATTCCAATTGCCGAGCGAACGGGCCAGCACGCCTTCGTCCGTAGCCATCCAGCGAAGCCCCGCTCGCCGCAGTATCGGGGCCATCTCGGGGCACACCGAACCTTCAGGCGGCCAGAGTCCGGCGGGAGGCTTGCCGAACTGCTCCGTATGAAAGGCTACGGCCTGCTGAATCTGCGTCTCCGCGTCGGCCGGCGCCTGAAACCGCTGGGGTAGCGCCGTCTCCAGGCGGGATCTCTTGGCGAAGTCTGTATCAATCAGCAAAGGTAGGATGGGATGGTAAAAGGGGCTGGTGGTCAGTTCGATCTGGCCAGACTCGGCCAGTTTCCGGTAGAGAGGGATGATCTGGGTGACGGCCTCCTGCTGGAGGGCCAGGACCTCTCGCTTGTCGTCCTCGGTAAATCCCCGACCTTTGACGCGAAGCGCGGCTAACCGTGGGTATCGAGCCACCGTGCCGTAGCCGAACCAGGCCAGATTGTGCCACACCTGCAGGTCCAGGAAATCCTGTGGCGTGAAGTGGTGGGCCAGCCGATCCAGGTCTTGTCCCTTCACGTCCATGCCGCGTTTGACGAGCAGCTCGTGGTAGCGAGGGTAGGGGCGCACCATGGTTCCCCAGTTCGCGGCAAAGAAATGGCGGACGATGAAGGCCCGCTCAGCCGGCGTGAGTTCAGCCGCCGGGCGCTGCGCGCGTTCGAGGAAGAGGTCGCGCACGGATCCCGACGTCAACTCCTGGAGTTGGACCAGCAAGGAGGGGGTCAAGTTGACGGTGGCCCGAACCGTCGGGAACCGTTCCAGCAAGGAGGCCATGTCGAAATAGGCTTTCGTGGCATGCAGCCGGACCCAGGGCATGCTGGCGGACCCCGACACCGGGTCGGTGTAGTAGGGCTGGTGCATATGCCAGAGGAAGCAGATGTGGGCGGTTTTCATGATAGGCTAATCAGGAGCGATGAGCGCAGTATCTCACAGGGCAGGCGGGGTTTCAATAAATCGCCTCTGATCCTTCAGGCGACGAGCGAGTAATAGTCGGGCATAAACAGATGAGGCAGAACAACAGAGACGTGTCGTCTGAGCTGACAGGCAGGCCTGGTCTGGCATGGTGGTATTGGCTCCCGGTTGTGGCCTACGCGGGCCTGATCTTCTTTTTGTCCTCACTGTCAAATCCCGAAGTCTATACACCCTCGTTTCTTTACGAAATAGGGGACAAGAGCCTACACGCATTCGAATACGGTGTGCTGGGCATCCTCTGCTACCGGGCCTTCCGCCATGGGTCGGGCGCCTGGGCAGCCAGGTATGCGCTGCATCTGGCCATTGTCGCCGCCGCAGCCTACGGTGTGACCGATGAGATCCATCAAGTGTTCGTACCCTTGCGCGAAGCGGATGCCGGCGATCTTCTGATGGATACGATCGGTGCAGCCATCGGAGCTACGGGGTGGCGCTCGACGGTCGAGCCTTAGCCCCAACGTTCTCCCTTCACCAGGCATAGGCCTCCGGCGCGGGCCCGCCAGGTCCGGGAAAAATCTCGTCGAGGCGCTTCATAGTCTCGGAGGTCAGCGTGATCTCCAGCGCCCGGAAAGATTGGTCCAACTGCTCAACCGTACGCGGCCCGATGATGGGAGCGGTCACGACCTTCTGGTGTAGCAACCAGGCCAAGGCCACGTCAGCCGGTTGTTCACCCATCTGGCGACAGAACTTCTCGTAGGATTCCAGCTTGGCGCGATGTTGCTCCAGGTCCTTCCGCAGGTCCTCAGAAGTGCGACGTCCTTGAGAGGGCGGCGGTGAGGCACCGGCCAGTAAGCCTCGGGCGAGTGGGCTCCAGGGAATCAACCCTACGCCGTAGGCCTCGCAGGCGGGAATTACCTCCAGCTCAACCATCCGCTCGTTGAGATTGTACAGACTCTGCTCCGACACCAGACCCATGAAGTGGCGGTTCTTGGCGATCTCCTGCGCCTGCGCGATGTGCCAACCGGCAAAGTTGCTGCTCCCCACGTACAGGATCTTGCCTTCGCGGCAGAGCTGCTCCAGGGTCTGCCAGATTTCGTCCCATGGGGTCTCGCGGTCCACGTGGTGCATCTGGTACAAGTCAATGTGGTCAGTGCGGAGGCGACGAAGGCTCTCCTCGCAGGCACGTCTGATGTGCAGCGCTGAAAGTTTTGATTGGTTTGGCCAATCCCCCATCCGGCCGTAGACCTTGGTTGCGAGCACCACTTTTTCACGGCGACCACCACCTTGGGCAAACCACCGGCCAATGATCTGTTCCGTGACACCTTCTCCTGTCCGACCACCATACACGTTGGCGGTGTCGAAGAAGTTGATCCCCAGCTCCAAGGCGCGATCCATGATCTTAAAGCTGTCCGCCTCATTCGTGTATGGCCCGAAGTTCATCGTGCCAAGGCACAGGCGGCTGACCTTCAATCCTGAACGACCAAGGTGGACGTAATTCATAGAGCAGTCTTTCTACATCTCTGGGGTGCGAACGGCGTGAACCTATGCTATAGTATCGTCATGCAAAAGAAAACACTGGTCCAAACAAACCCGTATCTCCGAAATGCGTCGCGCAGCCGCACGTTGCTCAGGATAACGGTCTTGACATCGACCGCGATCGAAGGCGTTCGTCGAACCCTCAACGGACTCCGGTTCTCTCGCAAGTCGACTAGACGAGTTTCAGGCCGAGGTTCCGCACGTTCCGCGTCCGGCGGATCGAGAGCCTGAACACGTCTTCCATCACACTTAGGGCATACCTCCTCTTGCACAAGGGATCAGCGGAAAGCGCGGAGGAGTGAGAGTCCTTACTTGACACACGAGTTGATGGGGCTATAAAAGGGAACACGATGACGAGGAGACATCCAGCTATTTCCCGAGACATTGATATCAGAGAGTTGCCTTCCTACGGGATCACCGAAGCTGCACATTACCTGCGTATTCCCCGCACTACAATCCGAGACTGGGCTTCGGGTCGGTATTACCGTGGTAAAACTGGCGAACGATTCTCGAAGCCGATCATTCCTGTGCCAGACCCAAGAACAAAGCTGCTGTCCTTTATGAATCTCGTAGAGATTCACGTCCTCGACGCGATTCGCCGCAAACACAACATCTCATTAGAAAAGGTCAGAATCACAGTGAACTACCTGTCGAAGCAATTTCCCTCAAGACATCCCTTAGCCGATCAGGAATTCGCAACCGATGGACTGGACCTCTTCATCGAAAAATTCAGCAAATTGATCAACATCTCTCAAGAAGGACAACTGGCAATGCAAGCGGTCCTCCAGGCACATCTCCATCGTATTGAGAGAGACCTGAAGGGTATCCCGGTGAGGTTATATCCCTTCACGAGAAAACGTGACCTCCAGGAGTTTCAAGAAGAGCCCAAGGCCGTCGTAATTGATCCACAGGTATCCTTCGGCCGACCTGTATTAGCGGGAACCGGGATCGCCACTGCCGTGATCGCGGAACGCTATAAGGCGGGGGAGTCCGTAGATGAGTTAGCAGACGACTATGGCCTCAAGCGGCTCCAAATCGAAGAAGCGATCAGGTGCGAGCTCTGGCTCGAAGCTGCCTGACGCTCCTATCTTCTTCCTCGACCGCTCCCTCGGAAAAAAGCGTATCGCCACAGCCCTCCGTGACGCCGGCGCAACCGTCCACGTCCACGACGACCATTTTCCTCCGGATGCCAGGGATGAGGAATGGCTGACGCAGGTTGGACAAAACGGATGGGTTGTTCTTACCAAGGACCACCGGATCAGATACCGCAATGTTGAACGGGCGGCCCTGATAAAAGCAGGGGTTGCTGCTTTTATCCTCACCTCAGGAGATCTTCAGGGCGAAGAGATGGCGAAAATCTTCGTCAAGGCACTTCCAGCTATCTCCAGATTCATGAAGAAACACAAGAAACCGTTCATCGCCAAGGTCGCCAGAAACGGCTCTGTTGCCCTCCTGTTTTAGGAAGAGCGAACCTGATCTTTTGAGAGGTCACAGTTCTCCGCGGAAGGCGCGGGGGAGGAGGGGAAATCAGCCGGCGTTATGTTTTTGTAAAATTCCGCCGATGTCTTTGGGATCGCGCGACACGGCCCAATCCCAGCACCCAAATCCGCCGTGAGCGTTGACAGCCTTTGTCCATTCGTCCAGAAACTCCCGCTTGGTTCGATCCTCCTGAGAATCTTGGCCTTTCACTTCCAGCACCAGCATCACTCCGTCGGTCAGCCGGATCAAAAAGTCCGGACGGTACTTCCGCACGACGCCTTTGAAGACGTAGATAATCTCAAAGCCGAGGTGGTCATTTTTGACCCAGGCGGCGACGTGTTTATTACGATCTAACTCAAACGCCTCGCTGGCCTCCCAGGTGCTATCGAACACACACAGGTTGATATGAGACCGCTTGGTATGTTCGCAGGGCTTTCTGGTGAACCACGTCCGCATGTCACCGGTGGATCGGATGGGGTGATCGGTGTCGAACACGGGCACCAGCGTCAACGTATTCTCAAAACGGATCGCTTCCCAGACATGCTGGGCGAGCTTGGTCATATTCAGGGTAATCAGGATACGCCGGCGAAGCTCATCCTGATTGAATAAGGGTGGCTTGATCACGATCTTTCCGGAGGCGATATACGACTCGACCAAGCCGATGAGCTGAGCAAGCAACACTTCCCGATTGCCTTTCCAGGTTGGCTTCATCAGATCAAAGACATCACGGGCCGCTTCAAAGATGATCTTCTGAAGGCGGAGCTGTTTCCCTAACCCCTCCAAGTCGATTTCGGTCAGACGGGTTACATCCGGCTTACCTTGAACCACCGGAGCGAGCGCCGCGATGGTGGCCGTCTCGTTCGCATCTAACTCCAGTGGCTGAAGCTTGGACAGATCGAGGGACAAACGAGGACGATACTCGTGATCAATACGAACGATGTTCGGCCAGGAAATCTCACACTCCTTCTTCTCCGGAACCGGCTCGATCTTGATGGGCGGAGGAAGCGGGGGTGGAGGCGGCCCGTCGCCGCCTTCATGCGGCAGAAACGTGAAGGGCACACCAAAGATGTTGACGTATTCCGGTTCAAACAAGCCTGTTTGGGAGTTGACCTCGTAGGACGTGCGGCGCAGCCCGCGTCCCACTACCTGCTCGCAGAGCAACTGACTAGTGAAGGCGCGGAGCCCCATGATGTGCGTCACAGTTTTGGCATCCCAGCCTTCCGAGAGCATTCCAACTGAGATCACCTTCTGAATCTGCTCTCCCGGCTTTCCGACCTTCCCGACCGTATCAACCTTTTGCCGCAGGAGCTCGGCCTGGTCTTTCTTCGAGAGTTTCTTTGTCGGGGCCTCGTCAGCCTCCTCCTCGTCACCGTTTGTGGCTGAGGATTCAAGCTCAAGAGCCTCCTCGCGCGCCTCAGCCTTCTCCAGAACCTTCGAGTCAATATGCAGGGTCTTCTCAGGCGCGTGTAATTCCTCAATGCGGATTTTCCCGTGCGTGATGGCATAAGACACACGCGCGGCCGTCTCCGTCCGATTAGCCACAGTGATCATCACCGGCGGCGTTTGACACCCGCTCGTTTTCCATTTTTTAGCTGTCTCCAGCCAATCTTTGCCGAGCAGGTAGTAGCTGTTGGTCACCAAGTCCGGCAGAGGCTCGTGTTCCTCCGCCTTCCGGTTCAGGTCATCCTTGACCTCCGAGTCCATGTAAATGTGATACAGACGAGACTTGTACTCCTTCGTGTGCCTGCCGTCATCGCGAATCACGACCCGCGGAGTTTTGACCAAACCCGATTCAATCGCATCATTCAGGCCGAAGTCGCTGACGATCCAGCCGAAGAGCGTCTCTTCACCGCTCACCCGGCCCGTCGGGGCGAAAGGCGTCGCCGAGAGATCAAAGCAGCACAGGATACCGCTGTCGCGGGTCTTGTGGAGGCGGTCCAGGCCGCCGATCCATTGAGTTGCTTCCTCGATATCCTCCCTGCTAACACCTTTGATCGTGGATTTCGGTGGCACACGCCACGCATGGTGCGCCTCGTCATTGATCACGATGAGGTTCTGCACATTCGCCAGGTCCTCTAAGACGCGATGGGTGAACGCCTCATCACTCTCCGCGCC
>JBOHOI010000017.1:0-21132 GCA_050731155.1 Nitrospiraceae bacterium
GCGACTGGCTACGACGTGGCAGTGCCATCCGATTTCATGGTGTCCATTATGGCGCGGCAGGGGCTGCTGGCTGAGCTGGAGTTGGAGAAGATCCCGAACGCACAGCTGCTTACTGAGCGGCTACAGCGCCTGCCGTTCGATCCCGACAACCGGTACTCGATTCCGTATCTGTGGGGAACAGTCGGGATCGGCTACGATTCGAACGTGATTTCCCCTCCGCCGGATAGCTGGACCGTGCTCTGGGACCCTCGGTATAAGGGCAGGATCAGCATGCTGAACGATCAGCGAGAGGTGTTCGGCGTGGCGTTACGCGTGATCGGGCACTCGCTCAATTCCCGCGATCCAGCGGTGATCGGCCAGGCCAAGGCGAAGCTGCTGAGCCAGAAACCGCTGGTCAAGACCTATACCAGCGAGAACTATGATCAGTTGCTGATCTCGGGAGAAGTGACCCTGGCCCATGGATGGGGGGGCGCGGTGGCCCGCGCGATGGCGGAGCGTCCCTCCATCAAGTATGTGGTTCCTAAGGAAGGAGGAACGATCTGGTCTGACTGTCTGGTGGTGTTGAAGACGTCTCGGAATAAGGATCTCGCGATGCGGTTCATCAATTACCTGCTGGATCCGGAGGTGGCAGCCCGGACCACCAACCGTCTGCGGTTCGCTTCTTCGAACCGGCAAGCGAAGGCTCTGGTGGATGAACAGCTTCGCGAGAACCCCGCGGTCTATCCGCCTGACTCAACCTTTGACCGGCTGGAGTGGATCACTGATTTGGGCGAAGCGATCCGCCTCTACGACCGGGCCTGGACCGAACTCAAGATGCAGTAGGCCTGTAGGGGAAAAAGCGGATATCTATTCCAAAGACCTAGGGAAAGCCTGTATAATGTCACATTGTTGTCCCGGATGTTGCGAAACCGGCATGGCTCTTGCTGCTCATCGAAGTTGGTGAGACGGGGCTTGACTATGAAGACGCATCTGTCCGCATGTAGGGGGAAGCAGGAAACTTTCGTTCACATGGCATCAGGCGCGTTCCGGGTCTGGGCGGCGATCGTCCTTTTTGCCGTGTCGAGTCCGATGAATTCCAGCCTGGCCTCTGCGGCCCAGGCGGAGCCTAAGGCCGACGCGTCTGCGTCATCCACGCTGCGACTCAGCTTGGATGAAGCCTTGGCGCTCTTCCTTCGGCAGAATCTGGACCTGATCACTGTGCGGTTCGGGATTGACTCCGCCAGGGGTCAGCAAATTACCGCCGGGCTTTTTCCGAACCCCGTGCTTTCTGTCGCCACTCTTGGATCATTCGCGAAGGATCAGCAGGGTGTGCCATCCAACATGTCGCGGAGCGGGCAAGTCTACACGCAGGTTCAGCAGCTCTTTGAAATGGCCGGGAAGCGAGGCTATCGGATTGAAAGCACCGCCTTCGGGGCCCAATCAGCCGAGGCCAACTTCGAGGATGCTATGCGGCAACTGAGTTTCACGGTCAAGGATACCTACTATCGGGTTCAGCTCGCGCAACGGCGGTTGGCGCTGGCAGAGGAAAACCGCGACCGGTTCGCGAGGATTCTGGAGGTGAACACGATCCGGTTTAAGAAGGGCTATATTGCGGAGGTTGATCTCATCCGAATCCGCCTCCAGGTCGTGGACTTCCAGTCCCATGTCATCCAGGCCGTTCAGGAAGGCAATGCGGCTCGCGCCGATCTGCGTGTGCTGTTGCGTCTCTCGCCGGCCACGAAGTTGGAGCTGACGACGGAGCTCGAGTACCACCGGGTTGATCCCGATATCTCCGCTTTGCGCCTTGTCGCGATGGACGCCAGGCCGGACATCCGCGTCAGGCGTTTTATCCAGTCTCAACGAATGACGGACCTGAAACTGGCCAAGGCGTACCGGTATCCTGATGTGACGGCTGGCGGCGGGTACGCGGTCCAGGGGCCGACAGGGCCAGATAACCAACAACAGTTCGGCTTAAGTTTTGGTGTGCCCGTTCCACTGTTCAATCGAAACCAGGGAGGGATCGTGCAGGCCGAGGTGGGAGTCCAGATGGCGGAAGCGGAGCTCCAGAAAACGCTGAATCAGGTCGAAAACCAAGTGGACCTGGCCTACAGGAACCTTCTGCAGAGTCGTCAATTGGTGGAGGCCTACCAAGCCGGAGTCTTGGAGGATGCGCGATCCACCTTGACGATCGTGGAGCGCGCCTATGAACGAGGGGGAGCCACCATTCTGGATCTGCTGGATGCGGCGCGAACGTCACGGTTGATCCAGCAGAATTATATCGAGACGCTCTTTAATTACCAACGTAATGTTCTCCTGCTGGAAAGTGCGGTCGGGCGAGAGATTACCTCATGAGGACGTGGTTAAGCGCAGCGTTGATCGTGGTGTCCCTGTCGTTCCTTGTCGCGTGTGGACGGACTGAGGAGCCGACTGCATCCAGTGCCGCGACGCCGATCGTCCAAAAGGCGACGAGCCGGCCGGCAGACGCGGAGAGTCGAGTTGAGACTTCCGTGGTCGCGTATAGCTCCGTAAAAGCCGTTCTCACGTTGGCGGGGAAGGTAGCCTATGGCGAAGATCGGTACTCGAAGATCTCCTCGCCATTGCAAGGACGGGTTGTCGAAGTTCGGGCGCACCTGGGTGCTCATGTCAAGGCCGGCGATGTGCTGTTGGTGATTGACAGTCCGGACATCACAGCCGCCTATTCCGAGTTTGTGAGGGAAGCCTCCGACCTCGAATATGCGACCCGTGCCTATGGGCTGGCCAAGGACCTGTATGAATCCAAGGCCCTGCCACAGAGAGATCTCAGGCAAGCCGAGAATGATCTCATCAAGGCTCGTGCGGAGTTCCGCCGTGCCAAGGAACGTCTGCTCTCGCTGAAGGTGCCCGCTGCGGAACTGGAAAAACCTCTGGCTCAACAAAGGATCACGTCCCGGTTCGAGATGAAGAGCCCGTTGGCCGGCACCGTAGTCGAGCGGACCGTGACCCCTGGTCAATCTGTGGGGAGCGATCCGTCACATGTGCTCTTTACGGTAGCCGATCTGGATACGTTGCAGGTGGTCGCGGACGTCTATGAGCGGGATCTTGCCCTGGTGCAGGTGGGGCAGGTGGCAGCAGTGACCGTCGAGGCCTATCCCGGGATCAACTTTCCAGCCGCTGTCGCGGCTGTCGGAGATGTGGTGGATCCCAATACCAGGACGATCAAAGTCAGGGCCTGGGTGAACAATGAGTCGCACAAGCTGAAGCCCGAGATGTTCGCACGGCTGAATCTCCAGGTCGGCGATGCGACACCCTTTCTGGCGATTCCCAAGGAAGCGGTCCTAGAGATTGATGGGAAGGAGTTCGTCTATGTGGAAGAGGCGCAGGGCCGGTTCGTGAAACGGCAGGTCAAGGTAGGGACGGCCTCTGGCGACCAAGTGCGGATTGTGGAAGGGCTTCAGCCTGGAGAACGAATCGTCACGAAAGGGGCCGTGTTGATTAAAGGGCAGGAAGCGAAGGGGTAAGGCTCGTCCGGATGATGCGGTTGACTGACGGATTCGGTGACCGTTTGAGAACATGATCGCCCGGCTGATCGAGTTTGCTCTCGTCCAGCGGGTGCTTGTCTGCATACTGGGCCTGACCCTCTTCTTCGGCGGCCTCTACGCCTTTCACATCCTTGACGTTGTTGCCTACCCTGATCCGTCTCCTCCTATGGTCGAGGTCATCACCCAGTATCCCGGGTGGTCGGCCGAAGAAATCGAACGACAGATTACGATCCCCATCGAGACGGCCCTTCTCGGCATGCCGGGCCTCAAAGATATCCGTTCCTTGTCCATCTTCGGCCTCAGCGACATCAAGTTCTACTTCGACTTCGGCACCAACTACTTTGTCGATCGGCAGGAGGTCCTGAACCGGTTGGCGATACTCACGAGTTTACCCACCGAGGTGCAACCGGCGCTCTCACCC
This sequence comes from Nitrospiraceae bacterium, assembly GCA_050731155.1. Taxonomy (GTDB): domain Bacteria; phylum Nitrospirota; class Nitrospiria; order Nitrospirales; family Nitrospiraceae; genus NS-7. The sequence continues at coordinate 3,919 of JBOHOI010000017.1, forward strand.
TGGTGGGCCATCGCCGAGATTTATCGCTATGAACTGGTCAGTGACGGGGACGTCGTCACCTTGACGGATCTGAAGGCGCTCCAGGATTGGAGGCTGCAGCGGGAATTCAAGCGGATACCGGGCGTGATTGACGTGACCGCGTTCGGCGGAACCACCAAAGAATACCACGTGGACATCAACCCTGGGGCCTTGATCAGCTATGGCGTGAGTTTGTCGCAGGGCATTACCGCTCTGGCCAACAGCAACGCCAACGTCGGAGGCAACTATCTCACTGTTGGTGCGCAGAATTTTAACATCCGCGGGCTTGGACTGATTAACGGCCTGGACGACATCGAGAACGTGATGGTGGCCGAGAAGAACGGCACGCCGGTGTTCGTGAAAAACCTCGGCAAGGTGGGAGTGGGCCACCGGGTGAGGCTGGGCAAGGTCGGCATTGATGACCGGGATGATGTGGTGGAAGGCGTGGTCCTGCTCCAGCGGGGCTACAAGGCGATGGAGGTCCTGGAGCGCGTGCACCGAAAGGTAGAGGAGCTCAACACCTGGAAGCTGCCGAAGGGAGTCCAGGTGAAGACCTTTTACGACCGGACCGTCTTGATCCATACCACGATCGAGACGGTCGTGGACATCCTGATCAGCGGCATCCTGCTCGTGTTCGTGATCCTATACCTGTTTCTCGGCCACTTCCGGACGTCCGTGATCGTCGCGCTGACAGTCCCGATGGCGCTGCTCTTCACGTTTACGATGATGGTCAATCTGGGGGAATCGGCCAATCTGATTTCGCTCGGCGCGATCGATTTCGGCATCATCGTGGATTCAACGCTGATCATGGTGGAAAGCGTCTTCTATCACATTGCTCACAGGCCAGGACCAGGACTGACCGTCCCGATGCATATCGTCCGAGCCGCGCGGGAGGTCGGTCGGCCCATCTTTTTTGCCACTGCCATTATTCTCGTGGCCTTCATTCCCCTCTTCACGATGACCGGCGTGCCAGGGAAGATCTTTGCGCCGATGTCGCTCACTTATGGCCTGGCGCTCAGCGGGGCGCTCCTGATGGCCTTCACCCTGGCGCCAGTGCTCTGCATGCTGCTGCTCGAGGGTCCCATTCGTGAAGAGGACACGCTGCTGGTACGCGTGGTGCGACGCCTGTATCTCGGCTTTTTGCGGTGGGCGCTCGGACACCAGGTGGTGGTCGTGGGCGTGGCTGCCGGGCTGTTAGTTTGCGCCCTGGCGGCTGTACCCTTGTTGGGCGGGGAGTTCATGCCGGCCCTGGAGGAGGGGAACCTGTGGGTGCGCACGACAATGCCGGTGGACATTTCGTTCGAGCAGGCCGGCCAATTAGCGACGGAAGTCAGGGGAATGTTCAACCAGTTCCCGGAAGTGACCGGCGTAGTGTCTCAACTGGGTCGGCCGGATGACGGCACCGATCCGACCAGCTTTTTCAATGCCGAGTTCTTGGTGAACCTGAAGCCGGCCAAAGAGTGGCGCGCTGAGATCACCTCCAAAGACAAGCTGATCGAGGAGATCGAGAAGGTCCTGGCCAAGATTCCAGGCGTGACGTTCAACTTTTCTCAAGTCATCCAGGACAATGTGCAAGAAGCCATGTCCGGCGTGAAGGGCGAAAATTCGATCAAACTGTATGGCGCAGATTTGAAAGTCTTGGAGGCCAAAGCCGCGGAGATCGAGCAGGTCATGAAACAGGTCCGTGGTGTGAAGGACCTGGGTATTTTCCGTCTGCTGGGCCAGCCGAACCTCCTGATCCAGGTGGATCGCGAAGCCTGCGCGCGGTACGGGTTGCTCGTGTCCGATGTGAATGCGGTGGTCCAGGCGGCCATTGGGGGGCAGGCCTTGACTCGCGTGTTTGAGGGCGAGCGGTGGTTTAATCTGGTGGTGCGGTTTCTACCTGAGTATCGGCAGGACATCGAGACGATCGGAAATATCTTGGTCAGTACGCCGGAAGGGGCGCGCATTCCGCTCAAGCAATTGACCGCTATTTCCATGCAAACCGGAGCCTTCATTATTTTTCGTGAGAACAATGAGCGGTACATTCCGATTAAATTTAGCGTGCGAGGCCGTGATCTGGAAAGCACGGTCCGGGAGGCACAGGCCCGACTTCGGGAGCAGGTCTCCTTACCGGAGCGATATCGGCTCGAATGGCATGGCGAATACGATCAACTGCAGGATGAGAAGCAGCGACTGGCGACGATTGTTCCGTTCAGCCTGATGATCATTTTGTTTCTGGTCTATCTGACCGTGGGTTCATTCCGGGATGCGGTGTTGGTCCTACTTGCGGTTCCGTTTGCACTGATCGGCGGGGTGTTCTCGCTGGTGGTCACTGGAACCGACTTCAGTATCTCGGCGGCGGTGGGGTTCATCTCGCTGTTCGGGGTGGCGATCCAGGGCGGTCTCATTCTGGTGGTCAGGATCCGTGACCTTGCGCAAGAGGGACACGATCTTCGGTCCGCGATTATGAAAGGCGCCGAGGCGCGCATGCGGCCAGTGTTGATGACCACGTTAGCAGCCGGCATCGGACTGTTGCCGGCTGCGGTTGCCACCGGGATCGGCGCTCAATCCCAGCAACCGCTAGCACGGGTGGTGGTGGGCGGCATGCTCACCTCGGCGGTACTGATCCTGCTGGTGCTTCCGGTTCTGTATTCGCTTTTGCATCGAGTACTGAACAGGTCTGCGGCAAAATGATTCTCCGATTGGTTGAGTTCGCTCTCGTTCAGCGGGTGCTGGTGTGCGTGCTCGGCTTCGTGTTGCTGTTCGGCGGCCTCTACGCGTTCCACATCCTGGACATTGCGGCCTACCCGGACCCGTCCCCTCCTATGATTGAGGTGATCACTCAATCTCATGGCTGGTCGGCCGAGGAAATCGAACGGCAGATTACGATTCCGATCGAGACCACGCTGACCGGCATGCCTGGCCTTAAAGATATCCGTTCCTTGTCCATCTTCGGCCTCAGCGACATCAAATTCTACTTCGACTTCGGCACCAAATACTTTGTGGATCGGCAGGAGGTCTTGAACCGGCTGGCGATGATGACCTTTCCGCGGGGTGTTCAACCGGTTCTGTCGCCCTGGTGGGCTATTGCCGAGATCTATCGCTATGAACTGGTCGGGGACGGAACCACGCTCACCGATCTGAAGACGATCCAAGACTGGGTTTTGCAGCGGGAGTTCAAGCGGGTGCCAGGAGTCATTGATGTCACGGCGTTCGGCGGGATGACCAAGCAGTATCACGTTGATCTCAACCCCGGGGCACTGATCAGCTATGGCGTCACCCTCTCGCAGGTCATGACTGCGCTGGCCAACAGCAATGCCAACGTCGGGGGCAATTATCTCACCATCGGCGCTCAGAACTTTAATATCCGTGGGCTGGGGTTGATTGATAGCCTGCGTGATATCGAGAACGTCATGGTGGCCGAGAAGAACGGAACGCCGATCTTCGTCAGAAGCCTGGGCAAGGTGAGCGTCGGCCATCGGGTGCGACTGGGAAAGGTGGGCATTGATGACCGGGATGATGTCGTCGAAGGGGTCGTCCTACTCCAGCGTGGCTACAAGGCGCTGCCGGTGCTCGAGCGAGTCAAGCGCAAGATGGAGGAGTTGAACAGCTGGAAGCTTCCCAAGGGGATCTCGATCAAGACCTTCTACGACCGGACGATGCTGATCCATACCACGGTCGAGACCGTCACGAACATTTTGATCAGCGGGATGGTGCTGGTGTTTCTGATTCTGTATGTCTTTCTGGGGCACTTCAGGGCCGCCATGATCGTCGCGCTCACCATCCCCTTGGCGCTTCTCTTCACCTTCGCGATGATGGTGATGCTCGGTCAGTCGGCAAACCTGATCTCGCTTGGGGCGATCGACTTCGGCATCATCGTGGACGCGACGCTGATCATGGTGGAGAGCATCTTCTATCACTTGGGCCATCATGTGGGGCCGGGGCTCACCCCGCCGCAACAGATCATCCGGGCGGCACGGCAGGTTGGACGGCCGATCTTCTTCTCAACCGCCATCATTGTGGTGGCCTTCATCCCGCTGTTTACGATGACTGGGGTGCCGGGAAAAATCTTTGCGCCGATGTCCATTACCTATGGATTCGCCCTGCTGGGCGCCTTGCTGATAGCCTTCACCATCGCGCCCCTCCTGTGCTCCTTCCTGCTGACAGGGCCGATTCAGGAAGAGGATACGAAGGCTGTTCGGTTTGTTCGAGGCCTGTATGCGCCTCTGTTGAAGTGGGCTCTGCGGCATCAACTGGTTGTGGTCGGATTTTCTCTTGCCCTGCTCGTGATGGCCTTGATTGCACTCCAGTTTCTAGGAGGGGAATTCATGCCAGCGCTCGAGGAAGGGAACTTATGGGTCCGGGCGACGATGCCGGTTGATATCGCGTTCGAGCAGGCCAGCCGCTTAGCGACGGAGGTCCGGGGAATTTTCCGCCAGGTCCCGGAGGTGACCGGCGTGGTGTCCCAACTGGGTCGGCCCGACGACGGCACTGATCCGACCAGCTTTTTCAACGCCGAGTTCTTGGTGAACCTGAAGCCGGCCAGGGAGTGGCGCGCGGAAATCACCTCCAAGGACAAGCTGATCGAAGAGATCGAGAAGGTCCTGGCGACGATTCCGGGCGTGACTTTCAATTTTTCACAAATGATCCAGGATAATGTCCAAGAGGCAATGTCAGGGGTCAAAGGGGAAAATTCGATCAAGCTGTTTGGACCTGATCTCAAGGTCTTGCAAGCCAACGCGGTGGAAATTGAAAAGGCGATGAAGCAGGTCCGAGGCGTGAAGGATCTGGGAATCTTCCGTCTGATGGGTCAGCCCAACCTTCTGATCGAAGTAGATCGGCAGGCCTGCGCGCGGTACGGGCTGCTCGTGTCCGACGTGAATGCGGTGGTCCAGGCGGCTGTCGGAGGGCAGGCCCTGACCCGTGTGTATGAGGGGGAACGGTGGTTCGACCTGTCGGTGCGGTTTCTGCCTGAATACCGACAGGATACTGAGACGATCGGGAATATTTTAGTCAACACACCGAACGGCGCCAGGATTCCGCTGAAACAGATGGCCACGATTTCCGTGCGGACGGGCGCCTTCATTATCTATCGGGAGAACAACGAGCGGTACATTCCGATCAAGTTCAGTGTCCGCGGACGTGACCTGGAGAGCACCGTTCGAGAAGCGCAAGGGGTGCTGGCCGAGAAGGTCCACCTTCCTGAACGGTATCGGACTGAATGGGCAGGCGAATATGATCAGTTGAAGGATGAACAGAAGCGTTTGGCCTTCATCGTCCCGCTTGCGATGCTGATGATCATGCTGCTCCTGTACACGGCATTCGACTCTGTTCGCGACGCAGTTCTCGTCCTGGCCACCATTCCCTTTGCCTTGATCGGCGGGGTGTTCTCGCTGGTCGCGACCGGCACCGCCTTCAGCATCTCGGCTGCAGTCGGCGTCATCTCGACGCTGGGTGTCGCCATTCTGGGCGGGGTGCTGCTCATCTCGCGTATTGGGGATTACCGCAAGTCGGGATTGCCGTTGGAGGAGGCGATCCTCAAGGGAGCGGACGTTCAGCTCCGTCCGATTTTGATGGCGACCCTGGCGGCTGCCATCGGACTACTGCCGGCTGCTATGGCGACAGGGATTGGGTCCCAGGCCCAGAGGCCGCTCGCGCGGGTCGTCGTGGGAGGCATGTTGACGTCGGCTGTCCTGATCCTGCTGGTCCTTCCAGTTCTGTATCAGCTCGTCCATCGAGAGCGAAGTCGAATATCCACGCGTCGCTCGGTGATCCAAGCAGATAAGTCAGCAACGTGAACGATCCGGTCGCCCGTTGCTTTTCGGTTTCAGGCGAAGGTAGTATGCAAGAAGATTGTGGAATGATCATCGGACGCCGTAAGACCGGGTTGTACTCGACGGAGGTCAGCAAATGAGTCGGATGATGCGGATCCTGCTGCTCGGATGGCTTGTCGTGATCACGGCGCTTGCGGCTGCTTCGAGATCTGCGGGTGCGTTCAGTGAGTGGGCACACGTGGTGCCCGCGCAAATGCCGTTCGATATCCCTCCTAAACCGGACGCGGTCCCTGATACCTCTGTCCCGCACAACACGAAGCCTCTTGGTCCGGAAGAAATCAAACGGGCCGAGGCACTCTTGCCGTTGCTTGAGGGCAAGCAAGAATTGTGGGCGATGGGGGAGTTTGTCCACCTTGGCGCGCCGGTGGTTCCCGTGTTGGTCAAGGCACTGACCATGCCTGGTCCGCGACTCCGGTACAACGCGATTGAAACGCTCTTGATGATCAAGGACCCCAGCGCAGTCCCGGCGCTGCTTGAGACCGCAAAAGAATCAAACGAAATGGCCAGGGTTCGGGAACATGCCTTGCGGGTGGCGGTGCGGTTGGAGCCGTCCCTGGTCCCGCCGGCGATCGAAGTCATGGCCAAAGACACAAACCCGACGATCCGGAAAGCCGCCGCGTTCGAGGCCCGTTATGCGCGGCAAAAGGCGGTGATCCCGGTTCTCATCAAACTGATCCCAGACGATGAGCGGTTCGTGGCGATGAGCGCCGTCCAGTCGCTGTGGCTCCTGACCCGCCATGAGAGCGAGATGCATGACTGGGATATCTCGACGAAACAGGACCGATTGGAATGGGCCCAGGAATGGGTGGACTGGTGGAAGGCCAACCAGGAGACCTTTCAGCTTCCTGAACCTCGTTCGTCACGGAAGCGGGCGAGTCAGGACTAAACAATGAGCCAGGAAAGAAACAGGGTGCCGCACTGATCGCGAACCGGTCTTGCAGGCGGAAGAAACCGTGTGTTATAAACACCTAGGTCTGACAGCGAAGCCGTCACCGAAGAATGGCTGACCATCGATACACGTGCAGGGAAAGGGCTCATGGCTCTTCTCACGATCGTCAAACTTGGGAATCCAGTCTTGCGACAGGTCGCAGCGGCTGTGGATCCTGATGTAATCGGCAGCCTGGTGTTTCAGCAGTTCATCGACGACATGCTCGAGACGATGTGCCAGGCTGACGGGATCGGCCTGGCTGCGCCGCAGGTGTCACGCTCGCAGCAGCTTGCGGTGATGGCCTGTCCGGGTGAAAACGGATTTCCCCAAACGGTCCTTGTGAATCCTCGAATCGTGTATTACGGACCCCATCAGGTCGAGAACTGGGAGGGATGCCTCAGCGTGGATGGGTTGCGTGGGAAGGTGACGCGCCAGTCGATGGTCCGCGTTCAGGGACTCGACCGGCACGGGTCGCCCTTGGACTTTGAAGCCACGGGTCTCTTTGCCGTCTGTATCCAGCATGAATTGGACCATCTGAACGGGAAACTGTTCCTCGACCGCATGACCGACCTCTCTTCTCTGACCCAACTGGACGAATTCGACCGGTACTGGAAAAAAGAGCACGCGACGGTTATTTAGCGCCAATGCACACTAGCTACTTGTGAAAGCTCTCCTTCGTGTCCTGACGTACCTACGCCCGTATCGGCTCCTTGCGATCACGACCCTGATCTGCGCAGGGGTGACCACGGCGCTTGAGTTAGTGCCCCCCTGGTTGATCAAGATCGTCATTGACGATGTGATTCAAGCCCGCCGCCCTGAGCTCCTTCCCTGGATGATCGTCGGATTCTTGTTTGCCTACGGGCTTAAGAATCTCTTTGCCTCCCTTCGGATCCGTTTCAACAACACCCTCGAGCAGCGGGTCGTGCATGATTTGCGCGCTCAGGTGTTCGCTGCCCTGCAACGGCTGTCCGTGACTTACTTCGAGAGCCGCTCCACCGGAGAGATCATGTCACGGGTCAATAGCGATACGGAGCATGTCGAGCGAATCTTTGTTGACGGCCTGGAAGGAATGCTGACCGCCTCGCTGACCCTGGTGGGGATTACGATCATGCTGTTTACGTTGAACTGGAAGCTGGCCGCTTTGTCGCTGCTCCCCATTCCCATTCTGGTCCTGTCCGCCTCAGCGTTCACGAAGCGGGTGCACCGCTATTATCATGCCATCAGGAGGAATGCGGCCGAACTGAATGCCTATCTCCAGGATGCGCTGTCCGGAATTCGGGAGACGATGGGATTCAACCGGCAAAGCTATGAACGCGAACGATTCGGCAGATTGAGCTGGCAGTACAGTGACAGCAATCTCAAAGCCATGTGTCTGTGGTCCCTCTATTCGCCCGGCATGGTCTTCGTGGGCAGCCTGGGAACCGTGCTGATCATTTGGTATGGGGCTGGAGAGGTGCTACGGGGCGCTCTGACGGTGGGCGAGCTTGTTATGTTCTTGTCCTACCTTGCGCTCTTCTACGTGCCGATCAATCAGATCCACTCAGTCAACCACATGCTGCAGCATGCTCTGGCCGCCAGCGAGCGCGTCTTCGATATCCTGGACACGCTGTCGGAGGTACAGGACCGACCGGGAGCCATCGCGCCGGTGGAGCGGCTGAACGGAGCAGTCCGGTTCGACGACGTCTCGTTCCACTATCGTCCGGACGTGCCGGTCCTCTTTACTGTGACGCTGGATGTCCAGCCGGGTGAACGGATCGCGTTGGTCGGACCCAGTGGAGCCGGCAAAAGCACCATGCTGAAGTTGCTGATGCGGTTCTACGACGTGCGGGCCGGGGCGATCACCATTGACGGGCACGACCTGCGGGACCTGCCTCTGGCGTTCCTCCGCAGCCAAATCGGGTTGGTGCAACAAGAACCGTTTCTGTTCAACGGCACTGTCCGCGACAATATTCTGTATGGCGATTTAGGAGCTGATCAGGAAGGGCTGGAGACGGCAGCACGAGTGGCTCGCGCGCATGAGTTCATCTCCCAGCTTCCGGAAGGCTATGACACCTGGGTCGGCGAACGGGGTGTGAAACTGTCTGTTGGCGAGAAGCAAAGGGTATCGATTGCGCGTGTCTTGCTCAAGGACCCGCCGATCGTGATATTTGACGAGGCCACGTCCAACATCGATACCGAGACCGAGGTGAAGATCCGTGACGCCTTGGACTGTCTGACCCGTGGGCGCACGACCTTCATCATCGCGCACCGTCTCTCCACTCTGCACCATGTGGATCGGATTGTGGTGGTGGACCAAGGTCAGATTGTTGAGCAGGGTCTGCACGAGGAACTACTGACGAAAGGCGGACTCTACGCCGGCTTATATGAGGCTCAATTCGAGCTGTAGCCGGCTGCATTTGACCGGTCCCGTTGGTTGCTAAGCAGGTCGGAGGCTGGTTATACTCGCTCTATCCGTCTGCTGAGTGATAGCCTGGGATAGGCGATGGTCTTGCTGTTCGAGAACGATCCGTTGGATACGGAGGATGCGCGCGGACATTTCTATCATGTCTGTCGAGGTAAGGTCGAAGAGATTGAGCTCTCGGTTCCCCCGCCCGAGAAACCGTATGAGTGTCCCAAGTGTGGAATTGAGTTGGAAACCGAGGACTTCTGGGTGGCTCAACTGAAAGGCTCGGTCTAGGGCGCCATGCAAGGGAGTACTGGTCGAAAAACGGTATCGGTGATGCGCGGCTTCATGATGCTCTGCGAGACCTGCTATGACCACGTGATAACAGACAAGTTGGTGGATGCCCGCAACTATGTGGCTGATCACGAGGCGCTCTTTGATGCGATCTGTCCGGGCTGCACGGATATCAATCGTCCACTGATTGATGATATGCTCGGAAGTTCGGAGTAGGTCGGAGTCGAGGTACCGACATCATGGGTTCCGGTACACTCACACAGGACCTTACCAGCCGAGAGGGGACTTTGCTGGCCGGGCAGGCTCCGGTCGCGCTGGTGAATATGCCCTTTGGGCATTCCAAGTATCCCTCGATTCAACTCGGCACGCTCTCCGCTCTCCTGAAAGCGCAAAGTATCGGAGTCACAAGCCACTATCTGAACCTGCCGTTTGCCCGGCAGATTGGCTTCCCCCTGTACGATCTCCTCTGTGAAAAGCAGTTGTTGATCGGGGAGTGGCTCTTTTCACGTCTCCTCTTTCGGGACAACCCTAAACATAGCCTCTACCTCCAAGCCTTTAAGCCGCTCGTGGAAGAGCTAGCCGGGGTGGCAGGCTCTCCGTCTTCCTATCTTGAAGAGATAGAACAGAGAATCGCCCCCCAATTTCTGACTTGGGCGCAAACCGCAATCGACTGGGGACGTTATGCGATCATCGGCTTTACCTCGATGTTCCATCAGAACGTGGCAAGCCTCACCCTCGCCAAGCTGATCAAGGACCTTTATCCCCAGGTGAAGATCGTCTTCGGAGGCGCTCATTACGATGGAGAAATGGGGCTGGAGTATTTCCGCGCTTTTCCCTGGATTGACTATGTTGTGGTGGGCGAGGGGGAGGTGCCGTTCCCGACTCTGGTTAGGCAGCTCTTGGAAGGAAAGGCAGACGGTGCTCCCCCGGGGGTGGCTTATCGGAGGGGGAATCAGGTCGCATTTCAGCCGAACCAGCAGTTGTTTTCCGACTTTCAGCGCACTCCTCCTCCCGATTACGACGATTATTTTGAGCAACTGAGCGCGGTAGCTCCCCATTCCTTTAAGGGGCTGGATCGCATTCTCCTGTACGAGTCAGCTCGGGGCTGCTGGTGGGGAGAAAAACATCACTGTACCTTCTGCGGGCTCAACGCGCAGAGCATGAAATTTCGTTCCAAACCGCCGGAGCAAGTGCACGAGGAACTGCGCTATCTGTCGAGCCGCTATGATACGAACCGATTTCGGTTGGTCGATAACATTATCGACATGAAATACATCGATGACGTGTTTGGGAAATTGGCGGAGGAGCACTACGATCTGGAATTCTTCATCGAGACGAAGAGTAACCTGAGCAAGCGGCAAGTTCAGATGCTCTCGCGCGGGGGCGTTCGGAGCATGCAGCCGGGGATTGAAAGCCTGAGCATCAATCAGCTCAAGGAGATGGACAAGGGCGTCAGCCCGCTCCAGAACCTCCAGTGTCTCAAGTGGAGCAGCTACTATAACATCCACGTGTCCTGGAATATTCTTCTGGGATTTCCAGGTGAGACTGATGAGGATTATCGCAGGCAGATTCACCTGATTCCTTCGATTGTCCATTTTCAACCGCCGGAAAGCGTCGGGAAATTCTGGCTGGAACGGTTTAGCCCGTTTTTCACCCGTCCTCACGCCCTCGGCGTCCGGATCACGGGGCCGGGCATGGCGTACGAATTTGTGTATGATCCAGCCGTGGTGGATCTGAACCAGATCGCCTATGACTTTGAGTATGAGGCGGACTGGCGAGTCGACCCCGGTCTGTTCGAAGAACTCACGGCACTCGCGCAGGACTGGAAACGCCGGCATGCTTCAGGCGATCGGCCGTTCCTCTACTATGCCAAGTCAATGGGGTATGTCACGGTTTTCGACGGACGCGGCACTGGCGCGCCGTCGAAACACCGCTACGACGGCCCGGCGGCCTTCATCATCGAACATTGTAGTGAGTCGCCAAAGTCTGTCGAACAGATACTGGAAGGGTTGAGGAGTTCGACCGGGCCGTGGCAGTCACACCCTGAGGGCGTTGACGATGCCGTCAGGCGGCTTCTTGAGGCAAGGATTCTTTATGAGGAGCGAGGCAAGTACTTAACGCTGGCCATTCCGATGAACCAATACCTCTAGATTCCCACCTTTCTTGCCAACTGCATCCCTACTTGCAGCTCTTTCCGTCGAAGATTTTGCACGAGGATTCGCCGCCGGCCACCTTCCAGGTTTTGATCAAGGGCGGGTTCTCTCCCCTGAGCTCAACCACAAGATCGATCATGCCCGCAATCGGGAGCTTCCCCAAGTGAGGCTTACTTGCCTCGCTTGCTTCCACAGCAAAGACTTTCCCGTCTGCTGACACGACGATGAACCCTTTTTCCGTATTGACGTCAATGATCGGGCTGAAAAAGCTCTTGTCCTCGGCGGCGGCTGGTCCGATCCAACCGGTCCAGGCGAGCATGACGATGAGTATAACATTCCATTGATTGATCCGTGATAAAGCCATGACCAGCGTCCTCCCGTCACGCAGTGGGGGTATGAGAGGGTAAATTATGGCATCGTTCCCTGCGAAGGTCTACTGGATTTTCCAGCCGGAGATGACCGAGTGGTTTGGACTAAGACGGTCACATCGGTACGAATTCGGTCGGGATGACCTGACGGTCTCTGATCCAGTAGGCCCGAATGTCTGGCTTGGACTTCTCTTCAAGCGAGATGATGAGGTAGGCGGTTTCGGGGTAATAGGCGAGGCCGATGTCGGTGGCGGACGGGGAGGCGGGCGAATGGGTATGAGAGTGATAGATCGCGGCTAAATCCACCTGACGCTCTCGCATATCCTTGAAAGCCGCCAGCAGTTCTTTAGGATCCATGAAATAGGCGACCTCGGCGCGCGTTGTCGCGGAGAGGTGCCCTAATTGTTTGACCCCTGCCTCGTCGAAGACCTTCGCCACTCTTGTGTCTTGTGCCACTGTGTTGGTGATGCGGTACTGGCGTGTCACGGTTCCGTTCTTCCCCGCCAACAATCCACAGCACTCGAATGGGTCTAGCTCGCGCGCGTGGGACACCATCGCGTCGAGGATGTCTTGCGGAATCTTCAGCACAGGTACGTCAGCCTGGGCTAAATGCTGCACGAAACGCTGTAGTTACCGCTTAGATCGGTGATGGTGGGATGGGGCCCGCAAAGTGGGCATGCCGGGTCTTTCGGACGGGTAACCTTCCGGAACTTCATCTCGAGGGCGTCATAGATCAGCAGTCGGTCGGCAAGCGTTTCCCCGATTCCCAGAATCTCCTTGATCGCTTCGGCTGCTTGGAGCACTCCGATGGTCCCAGCCAGCACCCCCAGTACGCCGGCTTCCTGGCAATTGGGCACGAGCCCGGCTGGCGGCGGCTCAGGATACAGGCAGCGGTAGCAGGGATAGCCTTCGTGCGGCTTGATGGTGGTCAATTGGCCCTCAAAGCGGAAGATGCTGCCGGAGATGAGGGTCTTCTTGGCAAAGTAGCAGGCGTCGTTTACCAGAAACCGCGTTGTGAAGTTGTCGGAACCGTCCAGGACGATGTCATAGTCTGGGAGAAAACGCATGATGTTGTCGGCTGCGATGTTCTCCTGGTAGGTCTTGATTGTGATCTCCGGGTTCAGCGCGGCCAGCATTTGCCGCCCAGACTCCACCTTAGGGACCCCGACCGTGGCGGTGGTATGGAGGATTTGCCGCTGGAGATTGGACAGGTCCACCACGTCGCCGTCCACCAGACCCAACGTACCTACTCCTGCGGCGGCCAGGTACAGTGCTGCGGGGGAGCCCAAACCGCCGGCCCCGATGATTAAGACTTTGGCGCGGGAGAGCTTCTTCTGCCCTTTGCCTCCCACCTCCGGCAGGATGATGTGACGGCTGTATCGCTGAATCTGTGAGTCGGTGAATTCCATCACCCTAACCCGTCGTTCGTGAATCGTCGCTCGTGAAGCGAACAAGAGGAAGACAAAGGGTGTTCAGAGAACCCCGCGCTGGTTGCGCTTCACGCTTCACGCACCACGCTTCACGCTGCTACTCGACGACGTTCAACTCAATCGGGTCGACCAGCACCCCTTTCTTCCTCAGTCCTTCGACCGCCCGCTCGATCTCGGCGGTTTCACCGGTGAGCTCAACGTCCATCCAGCCCGTGGTCTCTCGGACATCGGCACGGCGCACGTTGGTCACGACCTTGTACTCGTGGCCGATCTGATAGATGATCGGCTCCTTGATCTTGTCCTCGGGAAACCGGATGTGAAACCGGAGGCTCGGCATCATTGGCCTCCTGCAATCGCCGGGACGATGGAGACCTCATCCCCGTCCTTCAGCGACGTGTCCTTTCCCTTCAGAAACCGGATATCTTCCTCGTTCACGTAGATGTTCACAAACCGGCGCAGCTCTCCTTTCTCGTCACACAGGCGGTCCTTCAAGCCGGGGTGCGTCGCGTTGAGATTGTCAATCATTTCCGCGATGCTGGATGCCTTGGCCTCGACTTCGCCCTGCCCGCGAGTCAGCGGCCGGAGCGGCGTGGGGATCCGGACTTTGATCATGCGTTGCCCCCGCCGTTCTTGCCCATCTTGAAGGTACGCTCAAAGCTTACCAGGCTCGGCTGAATCCGGACCGGTCGGCCAACCGCATCAATGACCGCCTCTTGAGTCTTCAACCCGTTGCCGGTGATATAGGCCACTGTGACATCACTCTTTTTGATGACGCCTTGCTTGACCAGCTTCCTGAGCACCCCGACCGTCACGCCTCCGGCAGTCTCAGCAAAAATGCCCTCGGTCTGGGCGAGCAGCTTGATTCCCTCCACCACCTCGCCGTCGGACACCATGTCCATTGCGCCCCTGCTTTCGGCGGTCGCCTTCAAGGCGTAATACCCGTCTGCCGGGTTGCCGATGGCGAGGGACTTGGCGATAGTCTTCGGCTTCACTGGTCTGAAGAAGTCTCGGCCTTCCTTGTAGGCTGCGGCGATGGGGGAGCACCCCTCCGCTTGCGCGCCATTGATCTTGGTCCGGACGGCGTCCACCAAGCCGAGGGCCTGCATCTCGTTCAGACCCTTCCAGATCTTCGTCAGCAGCGACCCCGAGGCCATCGGAACGACCACCTGATCGGGCGTCCGCCAGCCCAGTTGCTCCACCGTCTCGAAGGCCAGGGTTTTAGACCCTTCCGCGTAATAGGGCCGGATGTTGATGTTCACGAATGCCCATTTATGTTCACCGGCGATCTCGCTGCAGAGACGATTCACATCGTCGTAGTTCCCTTCCACCTCCACCACGTTGGGGCGATAGATCAGATTTCCCAGGACCTTTGCCGCTTCGAGGTCACCCGGAATGAAGACATAGCACTGCATGCCCGCGGCGGCGGCGTGTGCAGCCACGGAATTGGCGAGGTTGCCCGTCGAGGCGCAGGCCACGGTTTCGAATCCCAATTCCCTGGCCCTGGTGAGCGCGACGGCGACCACCCGATCCTTGAAAGACAGCGTAGGGTGATTGACCGTATCGTTCTTGATGTAGAGTTCATCCAGCCCCAGATAGGCGCCCAGGTTGCGGGCCCGCACCATCGGGGTGAATCCCGCGTAAGGACCCACGGTCGCCCCACCCTCGATCGGCAGCAGGTCAATGTAGCGCCACATGCTGCGCGGACCTTCTTCGATCTTCTTCCGCGAGATGGTTTTCTTGATCTCGGTGTAGTTGTATTTGACCTCCAGCGGGCCAAAACACATCTCGCAGACATGGATCGCCTTGGTCGGGTACTCCTTCCCGCATTCCCGGCACACGAGTGCTTTCATCTTGGCCATGGCATCACCACGTTAGAACGACGCAGGACTCATCACCTTGACGTTGCAGAACTCCGGTTCATGATCAAACAGCTCCGTGATCGTCGGATGATCCCCGCAAAGCGGGCAGTTGGGGTCTCGTCTGGTCTTAATCTCTCGAAACGATGTGCGACGGGCATCAAAATCCAGCATCCGGTCGGTCAAAGGTCGGCCGATCCCTAAGACCAACTTCAGTGCCTCCGTCGCTTGAATTGTCCCGATGATCCCGGCCAGCACGCCGATTACTCCAGCTTCCTGACAACTGGCCACGAGGCCAGGCGGGGGAGGGTTTTTGAACACGCACCGGTAGCAAGCGGATTTCTTGGGAATAATCGTGAAAACACGGCCATCAAAGCGAAGAATCCCGCCGTGCACCAGCGGCTTCTCGGCGAAAAAGCAGGCGTCGTTGATCAGGAACTTGGCGGGAAAGTTATCTACGCCGTCAATTACAACGTCGTAGCCGCGGATCAGTTCCAGAGCATTCTTTGCGACGAGCCGATCTTCATACATGACCACATTGACATCGGGATTGAGCGCCTGAATCTTCTCTTTTCCTGAGACCACCTTGGGCCGGCCTAGGTCCGGCGTGTGGTGGAGGATCTGGCGCTGAAGGTTCGAGAGGTCAGCGACATCGCTGTCGATCAAGCCGATGGTGCCGACCCCGGCTGCCGCCAAATACAGCGCCGCCGGTGAGCCAAGACCACCGGCCCCAACGATCAGCATGCGGGACTTGGCAATCTTTTTCTGTCCCTTGCCGCCGACTTCAGGAAGCAGGATATGCCGGCTATAGCGGGTGATTTGTTCGTCGGTGAATTCCATGTCGTCGCTCGTCGTTCGTGAAACGTGAAGCGCCCGAATCGTCGTGCGAGATACGCTTCACGAGGCCCGCTTCACGCTAGATATTAAAGTATTTTTCAATACTGATATAGCGCTCGCCCGTGTCCGGGAGCACCGTCACCACATACTTGTCAGGCCCGAGTTGCTCGGCCACCTTCTGCGCGGCGAAGACGTTGGCGCCGGCCGAAATGCCGACCAGGAGTCCCTCCTTCTTGGCCAACAGCTTGGCAGTCTGGTAGGCCTCGTCGTCCGTGACCGTGATCACTCGATCCAGAATCGAGCGATTCAAGACTTTGGGAATAAAGCCGGCGCCGATTCCCTGAATCTTGTGCGGGCCTGGGTCTCCGCCGGACAAAACCGGGGAGCCGGCTGGTTCGACGGCGATGACCTGGACTCGCGGATTCCGTTCTTTGAACACTTCACCGCAGCCGGTGATAGTGCCTCCGGTTCCAACCGCAGCGACAAAGGCGTCGATCTTGCCGTTCAGCGCGTCCCAGATCTCCACGGCGGTCGTGCGTCGGTGCATCGCGGGATTCGCCGGGTTGGAAAACTGGTCCGGCATAAAATACGAGGGGTTCTGCCCCACGATGCTCTCGGCTTCCTTGATGGACCCTTTCATCCCTTCCCAGGCGGCGGTCAAGACTAGTTGCGCGCCATATGAGGACAGGAGACTGGCCCGTTCCATGCTCATGCTTTCCGGCATGACCAGGATTAACTTATATCCACGGACTGCACAGATCAGCGCGAGACCGATGCCGGTGTTGCCGCTGGTGGGCTCCACGATGGTGGAGCCGGGCTTCAGCCGGCCCTGGCGTTCCGCCTCGTTGATCATGTTCAGGCAAATGCGATCCTTGACGCTGCCTCCAGGGTTGAACGATTCGACTTTGGCATAAATCGTGGCTGATCCCTCGGGGGAGAGTCGGTTCAAGCGGACCAGTGGAGTCCCGCCGATGAGTTCAGTGATTTCCTTGTGCGCCTGCACCCTCACTGACCGCCCCCCATGTAGAAGAGAAACTCCACCTGATCGCCTTCCTTAACGGAGGTCGTGGCCAGGTGATCGCGTTCCAGCATGGTGTTGTTCAGCTCAACGGCTACCATGTGGGGATCAAC
>JBOHOI010000018.1:0-21087 GCA_050731155.1 Nitrospiraceae bacterium
CCCCAGTATCACTCATGCCGACCATGATTTCACGGCGACCATCCGGTTGGAAAGCTTGATGCCCGCCACCCGCTATTGGTATCGGGTGATGACCGAGCAAGTCGAAAAAGTTGAAGAGGGTCACTTTGTCACCTCAGCCGAGGACAATATCTCAGCACCCGTTCGATTTCTGTGGAGCGGAGACCTGGGTGGGCAGAAGCGGTGCCGTGACACAGATCGAGGCTACCCGATTTTCGATCAGATGCTGGCCGTGAAGCCATCGTTTGCGCTCATGTTGGGCGATACCATTTACGCGGATGATGTCTGTCCATCACTGCCCAATGCGCCTGGTAGTGACTTTGTCGCGACGACCTTAGACCAGTTCCGCGCCAAACACCGATACCAGCGAGCGGCTCAGGCTTTGCAGCGGTTTCTGGCCTCCGTACCGGTCTATGCCATCTGGGACGACCATGAGGTCCGGAACAATTTTTCCGGCCCGCACGAGTCTCTGATGTCGGTCGGCCGCCAAGCCCTGCTGGAATACTGGCCCATTGGCACTCCGCCTGACGATCCACACCGTCTTTATCGGCAGATCCGCCGGGGGGCTGATGTAGAACTCTTCATCCTGGACACCAGACAATATCGCAGCCGCAATGCGGAGCCGGATGGCCCGGGCAAGACGATGTTGGGATCGGCCCAGCGAGACTGGCTGCTGGCCGGGCTCGCTCGCTCCACCGCCACCTGGAAGCTGATCGCCACCAGCGTGCCGCTATCGAACCCGAAGGGCGGGACGCCGCTTATTCCGGGAAACGATAGTTGGGCCAGGGCGGCGGATGGGACCGGCTTTCAGACAGAGTTGCGCGCCATCGTGCAAACGATTCTCGACCGGAAGATCCGGAACGTGGTCTGGCTCGCAGGGGATGTCCACTATGCGCAGGTGAATGCCTACGATCCGAATGGAGACGGCATCCCAGACTTCCACGAATTCATCTGCGGTCCGCTGTCCGCTATGCATAACCGCCCAATCCCGCCCGATCCTACCTTTCGCCCGACGACGTTCTACAGTGAAGGTGGGTTCTCGAATTTCGGCCTGGTGATGGTGGATGGGACCAGCCTGCGAATGCGGATTATGGACGAAACAGGAGTGCCGCGTTTTGAGCGGACATTCTCGGCGCAATAGGGCGTATGAGTGAACGCAATGACCGAAAATTCGCTTGCAATCTGTAGGATAGTCCAGGTACGGTAGCTCCCCGCGCCGTGTCCGTCTCTCTTGCGTGTGCCCAAGCGGGGAGGATGCGATCAGGAAGTCCGCGTGAGGCAGCGGGGTGAATTGAACAAGGAGCACGACGATGGCAGGTCTGATGACAGTAGAGGAAGTGGTTGAGAAGGCGCGAGCGGCCGCAGTGACCGCCACCGGTCCCGATGAGCGGGCCTTGCAGATCGATTATGCGGCGCTGACGGCGCAGATTAAAGCGGCGCTGGGCGATCGCAAGGTGGCACGGGTGCATATCAATCGGTTTCTTCCCGAGGGGTACGAGGAGCAGGGCCGCTTTAACCTCCTGGTGCTCACCAGCGGGAAGGTGCTCTACGACATGGTCATCGGCGATTCCTATTTCCGGTACGATGTCGTGTCAGTCAGCGATTTTGATAAGGTCCAGGTCATTGATGCGGTCTGGGAAAACCGGGAAAAACGCCAGGAGGAGCCCTTCCTGAGCCTGCGACTGATGCACGCCGACGAAACCCATCTCTTGCTTGCACTCAGCGACGACGAACGCAAGAGCCTGCTCGCCTTCGCCGATGCGGTGACCGCAGCCCGCCATCCAGAGCGGTGATCAGGGCCTCCCGATACGAATCAAACGTGCGACCAGCGGTTTAGGAAACCGCACTCGGTTTCCGGCAAACGTTTGCGTTGAGTTCCTTAGTCGGGTATAGTTTTCTTGACCAGCTCCTTAAATCTTTCCTGGGAACGAGTCTATGAGACACCTGCACAAGGGCCGCCTCGTGCTTGTCCTTTCCTGGCTGGCGATCCTCCTTGCTGCGACTGCCTCGGCCGATGTGGTGGAGGACCTGGTCTTCGAGCCTTTTGAGACAGAGGCTGCTGAATCCTCACCTCTTCAGCAGAACCTCGAAGATCCGGCCGAAAACATGACGGTGCCCAGTGTCGGAGGCCATGTGCCGGATCTGAAGACGGCCGGTCATGGCTGTGGATTTGCGGGATCGGCTGGTGGTCTTGTGGCTCTCCCGTCTATCCTTCTCTTCTCCCAGTTGGTTGTCGCTCCCTCTGACTGCACGTTACCACCCTTATCAGCACGCCTCGTCCTGCCGCTTCGCATCTGAGGCGGCGTTCACGTTTCTTCGAGCTTAAACCAGGTTGCGTCTGCCTCTTGGTCTTATTTTGTTGAGTTCGACGGGGAGTAGGCCTATGAGCAGCAGGAACAAGCTTCAAGCCGCGCTCTGTGTCGTCATCGTTGGCATAGGGCTCAGTTGTACAGCATGTGGATGGTTCAAGTCGGGCGCCCTGCTGGATCCACCGCCGGCTGACCGGCCAAGAGTGGCAGTGCTCCCGTTCGACATGGGTATTGAGATCACGAGCTTGTCGTCCATCCAAAGTGTGAATGGAGACCTGAAGCCTGAAGAGGAACCACAGTTACTCGAGAAAGCGGTCAAGCAAGTCCAGGAAGATGCGCGACGGCTCATGTATGAGCGGCTGGCAGGCAAGCAGGCCTTTGAGCTTATCCCGTTCGAAGAAACGGATCGGGCGTTCGACGAACTGGGCATCACAACAACGGAGACGCTCACGCCGGAGCAACTCAGCCGCCTACGCACGCGGCTCGGAGCGGACCTTCTGGTCACCGGCACCGTCCAGGACTACGGAAAAGTTCGCTGGCACTGGCTCGCGGCGGGGATGCTGGGCGACATGACGTGGGAAACGGTCGTCATAGGGCTGGCGACCGCCTGGAATCCGGCTCTGATTCTTGGGAATGTGGGATTTGAACTTCTAACCAGCACCCCTGTCTGGTTCGGGGGAGGCTATTTGTTCGGAGTTGCGTTTCGTCCCGTGCGCGTGGAAGCGTCCGCAATCGATCCCCTCAACGGCGCCGTGGTCTGGCATGACACCGAGGTTGCGATCTACGTGTGGGGGCGGCTGAAGGAAGTTCCCGAAGAGGATCGGAAGAAGAAGGAGATCCAGCTCCGCCTCAACTTGACCACGGCTACGGAAGAGTTAGGTGACTCGCTCATGGATGAGGGATTGACTCGGGAAAGCCTCCGCGAGCGCCGGCTCCCGGACGAACAGGTGGTCGCCTTCTAATGTGCGGGTGTGCGATAGAACGGCAAGGCATGAACCGTGGTGTCGTAGCGCTTGCCTTCGATTTCGACCAGGAGGGCAGTGTCTGGGTGGGTGAAATCGCGGAGCGGGAAGCCAAACGCGATGACCTTGTTCAGGAGCGGTGAATGGGTGGCGCTGCTGATCCAACCGACTTCCCGCTGGTCGCTGAAGAGTTTGGCGCCCTTGGGAGGCAGCACCGTGTCCTGGAGCACCAAGCCCACTAAGTGGCGGCGCACACTCCCATACGTGTCCATGCGGGCGACCACTTCCTGGCCAGGGTAGCAGCCCTTGGTCAGGCTGAAGGCCTTACCTTCCAGGTTCGCTTCCGGCGGGACGATCTCTTCAGTCAAGTCGGCTCCAGCTCTCGGCAGGCCTGCCTCAATGCGGAGCGTCTCACGCATCTGGGTGCCGAACGGTTTTAAGCCCGTTGGTGCTCCAACGGACCACAGTCGTTCCCAGGCCGAGGCCAGCCCATCAGCCGGAATCAGGATTTCAATATCGGTCTCGCCGGTTTCCTCGGTCCGGATCAGCAGGGCAGGCTGCCCACCGATCTCCTGCGTCACGAATGAGAGTGGCTTCAGGCCGCTGATGTCGGTACCGAAGGCTGTGTGGATGAGTGCCCCTGCTTTGGGGCCGCTGATGAGCAGGAGTCCCCAGGTCTCCGCGCAGTTCTCCATCTTGGCCTTGGTGCCATAGAGAAGAAACTTGCGCAGTGCCTGGAACGTCGTCTCGCCAATCTCGCCGACATCTTCTATGAACAGGGAATCTGGCAGGGCATAGACCCTGAAATAGGACAGCATCTTTCCCTTGTGCGTGAGGAAGCTGGAATAGAGGCCCTGCCCCGTGGTCAGCGGAAGAATGTCGTTGCTGATCACGCTCTGCAACCACTTCACGCGATCCTCACCCGTGACACGGATTTTGCCGCGATGCGACAAGTCGGCCATGCCCACGCCATTCCGGACGGCGGTATGCTCGGCCACGGGATCGCCATAATGGGTTGGTATGTCCCACCCAGCCGAGTCCGCAAAGACGGCGCCCAGTTTCAGATGTTGTTCACGCAGACGTGATTGTTTCATGCTGTCTTTCTAACCCCCACCTTCTCCTCCCCCCTTGAGGGGGAGGGCGGGGGGCTGACTGTTCACCAGCTCTTCGATCAGGTCCCGTGTTCGAGAGGAGAACTCGTTGCGCGAGACAATTTTTGTGATGCCTAGTTCCTTGGCGCGTCTCCAGGTCTCGACTTCTTCATGGTTGGCAAAGGCCAAGACGGGAATAGCCCTCAGACGGTCGTCGCCTTTGATCTGTTCGAGCGCCCGGAAGGCGTCCAGTGTTTCGTCGTTCATGTTCAGGATGATGGCGGCCGGACGCAGGGCGGTGGCTTTCTCCATGACTTCCTGCTGGGAGCGGGTCCGCTCCAGCCTGTATCCGCGTGGGAGCAGCGCGTCGCGAATTTTGGTGTAGAAGAAGACGTCGCTCACGGCGACCAGAACCGTCCGCTGGTTCGTCTCGTTTGTCTGGTTCATCTTGTTTGGTCTCTTCAGTCTGTTCACTCTCTTTGGTCCGACGGAACAGACCAAACAGACAGAACGACCATACAGACTGAACTAGTTCAGCATGCTGACAAGCCGCCCTAGCGCGCGCTTCGCCAGTGCGTAATTCGGGTTGAGTGCGAGCGCTTTCTTGTAACACTCGATGGCCTGACTCCACTCTCCTTTTCGTTCATAGACCCGACCAAGGTTCAGGTGGGGAAAGGCCGGACTTTCGTAGCGACTTGCCTTCATGGCCCGCTCGAACCAGGGGATCGCCTCGTCGAACTGACCTTTTTCGATCAGATAGGCGCCAATGTCGTTGTAGGGGTTGCCGAAGTCGGGATCCGCCTCAATGGCACGGTGGCACTCTTCAATCGCTTCATCCAGCCTGCCCATGAAACTATAGGTCCAGCCCAGGAAGGTATAGGCCTCCGCGGTCGGATGACTCTCAATGGAGCGCTTATACATATTGACCGCCTCTTCCAGCTCGCCTTTCATTTGCAGCTCGTAGGCCTTCTGAAAATAGTTCCAAGCCTCTTTCTTATCTTCTACGCTTCCCTCGCCCTGAATTAAAAAGTCCTGAAGATCCATCTGTTATTTCTCACTGTCATAACGGGGTTGCTGAGATGGTCTCTACTGCGCGCGTCCACCGAGCACCTTCTGAGCGTGCGCGGTGCGCGAGCACGGAGACCATTCCAGCTGCCCCGTGTCTATTCATTCTTGCTTGAGCTTCTTTTTAATCAACTCCGCTCCATATCGGCCTGACAGTAACATGGACCCGAACGCAGGCCCCATACGGGGAGTGCCGTGAACCGCTGCCACGGCCAGGCCTACCACGAAGCAGTTGGGATACACCTCGCCGGTGTGCTCCATCACTTGTTCTTCTGATCGGGAGACCCACATGGCGCCGTTGCCCGGCACCGGTTTGTACAAGTTCCGGCGGTGCAACAGGTTCACTACGACCGCGTCGTGGCCCGTGGCGTCCACCACCACCCGGCTCTCCAACCCAATCGGATCCACGTGAACCACATCATGTCCCGCTGCCTCAGCCGTCGTGTTGTTGACGACGACCCCCTCCAGCACGCCGTCCTTTCTCAAGATGAGGTCCACCACGCGGGTCAAGTTCATGATCTTGGCGCCCGCCTTGTAAGCGCCGGCGATCAAGGCCCCCGTCGCGTGGGGCGGGTCCACAATATACATGCCCTCGCAATCTTTGACCTGCTTGCAAGGGACGCCCAGCTCTTCCAGGATCTCGTTCGCCGGGGCGCAGATCGTCGCTTTGTTCATCAAATAGCCGCCAGACCAGAACCCACCTCCCAGCGCAAGGGCCTGTTCGACCACCAGAGTGCGAAAACCCATGGCCGCGAGGTCCCGAGCGCAGATCAGGCCGGAGGGTCCGGCCCCCACAATGATGACATCACTTTCGATGAGCTGATCAAATTCCTTGTAGTATTCCCGCGCGATCTGTCGGGTGATGTCTCGTTCCCGCAAGGGCGCCGGCTTTGGCCTCTTCATGCCCTACTCCTTACAGGTAGAGATCGGCTCCGGCTTTCCGGAATTCCTCTGACTTTTCCCTCATGCCGACCTCGATGGCCTGTTGTTCATCGAGCTGTTTCTGCGCGGCGTAGTCACGGACGTCCTGCGTAATCTTCATCGAACAGAAATGAGGCCCGCACATCGAACAGAAGTGTGCGACTTTGGCTGCGTTGTCCGGCAGCGTCGCGTCGTGGTAGGCGCGAGCCGTGTCAGGGTCCAGAGAGAGATTAAACTGGTCTTCCCACCGGAACTCAAACCGGGCTTTTGACAGAGCATTGTCCCGCGCCTGTGCGCCTGGGTGCCCTTTCGCTAAATCGGCAGCGTGAGCCGCGATCTTGTAGGCGATGACTCCGGCTTTCACATCCTCTTTGGTCGGGAGGCCCAGATGCTCCTTGGGTGTTACGTAGCAGAGCATTGCGCAGCCGTACCAGCCGATCATCGCCGCGCCGATGCCGGAGGTGATGTGGTCGTACCCCGGTGCGATGTCGGTCGTCAGCGGACCCAGCGTGTAGAACGGCGCCTCGTAACACTCTTTGAGCTGTTTTTCCATGTTCACCTGGATCAGGTGCATCGGCACGTGACCGGGCCCTTCGATCATGACTTGGACATCGTGCTTCCAGGCGATCTGCGTCAGCTCGCCCAGCGTCTCCAGTTCAGCGAACTGGGCTTCGTCGTTCGCGTCCGCGATAGAGCCTGGTCGCAGACCGTCACCCAAGCTGAATGACACGTCGTAGGCCTTCATGATCTCACAGATCTCTTCGAAGTGCTGGTAGGCGAAATTCTCCTGGTGGTGCGCCAAGCACCATTTCGCGTGAATCGAGCCGCCGCGGGACACGATGCCGGTCGTCCGTTTGGCGGTCAGCGGCACGTACCGGAGCCGGACGCCGGCGTGGATCGTGAAATAATCCACCCCCTGCTCGGCCTGCTCGATCAGCGTATCCCGATAGAGCTCCCAGGTGAGCTCCTCAGCCTTGCCGCCTACCTTTTCCAAGGCCTGGTAGATCGGCACGGTGCCGATTGGGACCGGAGAGTTCCGAATGATCCATTCGCGGGTCTCATGGATGTTCTTGCCGGTGGAAAGGTCCATGACGGTGTCCGCTCCCCACCGGATCGCCCAGACCATCTTTTCGACCTCTTCTTCGATCGAGGAGGCCACGGCGGAGTTCCCGATATTAGCATTGATTTTCACCAGGAAGTTTCGGCCGATGATCATCGGCTCACTTTCCGGGTGGTTGATGTTCAGCGGGATAATCGCGCGACCTCGCGCCACCTCGTCCCGGACGAACTCCGGCGTAATCCGAGCGGGAATGCGGGCGCCCCAGGCCTGACCTGGGTGCTGGACCCATAGCCGGGCCTCACCGCTTGGCTGCCCGCCGCCATTGCCATCGGATGATGCGAGTTCGCGCACCGATTCGCAGGCTTGGTTCTCCCGGATGGCAATGTACTCCATCTCCGGGGTAATGATCCCCTTGCGGGCGTAATGCATCTGGGTGACGTTCATGCCTGGTTTCGCCTGGAGCGGTTTGCGAATGTGTTTAAAGCGCAGTCCAGCCAGTTTGGGATCGCTGGCACGGAGTCGCCCGAATTCCGAGGACACCTGGGGTAGTTCTTCGACGTCGTTCCGGCTCAGAATCCAGTTTCGGCGCTTGGGTGCCAGCCCGGCGCGGATGTCGATCTTCTTGCTCGGATCGGTGTACGGACCGGAGGTGTCGTACACCGTGACGGAGGGGTTCGGGGAGGACGCGTCCCCGTTCATCGTCCTCGTGGGGGTCAGGCTGATCTCCCGCATGGGCACGCGGACCTCGTGCATCGTGCCTTCCACGTACACTTTCCGAGAGGCAGGAAACGGTTGGGTCATGAACGTGGAGTCAGCGGGGCCCTGTCCCTTACCGTTGCCGGATCCTGTCCGGGCGGAGTCTGGGCTGCTCATAGGACGTCCTTTCTGCCAAATAAAAAAGCCGCACCAGGTAAGGGTGCGGCTGGATTCGTCTTCGCGGACGACCTCTGTTCCCGCTTCCCTACGCTGGCATTATCCAGGTCAGGTTCTAAGGGTTGTCCGGCATGTCGGACTCTCAGCCTTACAGGCTCCCCTAGCTATGCGGGCTGATCGTACACCCAGGTTTTTGAAGTTGTCAACCAGCATCTGGGCGTAAGGTGTCTGGCCGATCGCGGAGGAAAGCTGCTCGCCGGTTTGCGCGGGACGTTGTGTGTGGCCAAGGGGGCGTTGATTGTACGCATGGGTCTAGCGTACAATGACCGCCCACTACCCGACTTTCTGTCATCAGAGGGATGAGGAGTGAGGTCCGTAGGCTCCGTACAACTTCCGATCACTGACTATC
This sequence comes from Nitrospiraceae bacterium, assembly GCA_050731155.1. GTDB lineage: Bacteria > Nitrospirota > Nitrospiria > Nitrospirales > Nitrospiraceae > NS-7. The sequence goes on from JBOHOI010000018.1 coordinate 8,709, forward strand.
GAGCGCTCTCTCGAGAGGAGCTGTTCACACGCACGGCGATGGCGAAACGGGCCTTGGGTGATCAGGTCCTGGTGCTAGGCCACAATTATCAACGAGATGAAGTCATCGAACATGCGGATTTCCGAGGCGACTCGCTCTTGCTCGCCAAGCTGGCGGCTGAGCGATCGGAGCGCCCTTATGTGGTCTTTTGTGGCGTCCACTTCATGGCGGAGACCGCTGACATCCTCAGCCGCTCCAACCAAATCGTCATTCTTCCGGACATGGCAGCCGGTTGCTCGATGGCCGATATGGCCGCGATCGAGCAGGTGGATCAGTGTTGGGAATCATTGGCCCGGTTGATCCCGGTGGAAGAGGCCGTGACGCCGGCGGTCTATGTCAACTCGGCGGCTGTCCTCAAGGCCTTCTGCGGCGAGCATGGTGGCATTACCTGCACTTCATCGAATGCACGGGCGGTCATGGAGTGGGCCTGGGCTCGGCGTGAGAAAATCCTGTTTTTCCCTGATGAGCATCTGGGTCGGAACACAGCGAACAAGATGGGGGTGCCGCGCGAGCAGATGATTGTCTGGGATCCATTTTTGCCGAACGGCGGAAATCCGGTCGAGGCGATCCGGAAGGCGCGGCTCATTTTGTGGAAGGGTCATTGCAGCGTGCACCAGATGTTCCAGCCGGCGCACGTGGACTATTTCAGAAAGCAAGATCCTGACATCAACGTGATTGTGCATCCGGAGTGCCACGAGGATGTCGTCAATAAGGCCGACCTGGTCGGTTCCACCGAATTCATCATCAGGACGGTGAGGGCGGCTCCGTCCGGTACTGCCTGGGCTGTCGGGACGGAGCTCAACCTCGTCAATCGCCTCAAGCGGGAGCAGCCGGACAAGCGAGTGTTTTTCCTTTCTTCCACTGTCTGCCAATGTGCCACTATGTTCCGCATTGATGCCCCCCACCTTTGTTGGGCGATGGAAAACCTGGCCGAAGGACACATCGTGAACCACATCGTCGTGCCCGACGATGAAAAGGCCTGGGCCAAGATTGCCCTGGATCGCATGATGGCGGTGAGTTGAGCGTTCCTCTGTTAGGCAAAGGGGGCGTGATGACTCCCTTGCTCGTGCACCGCGCACGATCAGAATGTGCCGGGTACCTGCTGCTCCTAATATGCAACGGGTGATGACACGCGCAGTAGGAGCCACCCCGCCCCCTTTCCTCTGGCCATTCCTGCTTCGAGTGAACAAGAACAATGGATTATAAAGCAACACTGAATCTGCCCCGCACCGACTTCCCGATGAAGGCGAACCTGCCGCAGCGGGAGCCGGAGCTGCTTGCCTGGTGGGAGCAGCAACGTCTCTACGAGCGCATCCAGGAAGCAAGACGCAACTGCCCGCTCTATGTGCTGCACGATGGACCTCCCTATGCCAATGGCCGCATCCACATCGGCCACTCGCTGAACAAGATCCTGAAAGACATCGTCGTGAAGTCCAAGACCATGGCCGGGCACCATTCGCCCTACTTGCCTGGATGGGACTGTCATGGGTTGCCGATCGAGCATCAAGTCTTAAAGGAGCTCGGCGACAAGAAAAAGGGGCTGGACACCCTCTCGATCCGTAAGCTCTGTCGCGAGTATGCCGAGAAATATTTTCGGATTCAGCGGGATGAGTTCAATCGCCTGGGCGTGCTAGGGGACTGGGAGCATCCGTATTTGACGATGGATCCCTCGTATGAGGCCACGATCCTGCGAGAGTTCGGGAAGTTCGTGGCGAAAGGGGGCGTCTATAAGGGCTTGAAGCCGGTCCTGTGGTGTACCGTGGATCAGACCGCGCTGGCCGAAGCCGAGGTGGAATATGAAGACCATACCTCGCCTTCGATCTATGTGAAGTTTCCGTTTTGCGACTCTCCGGCTGAGCTTGTCCGCAAGGGTGTGGTTGGAGTTCCGCTATCTGACGTTAAGTCAGTGTCTGCTGTCATCTGGACAACCACTCCTTGGACGCTTCCGGCTAACCAAGCTCTTTGTTTCCATCCTGAATTCGATTACGCCTTTGTGAAGCTCGGCGATGAAGTCCTGGTCATCGCCGAGAAGTTAGTTGATACGGTCGCAAAGGCGTGTGGATTTACTAGGCATACTATTCTTGATGTTTCAAAGGGTCGTGGCAGTTTTGAAGGTTTACTCTGTCGCCGCCCGGTTACGAGGATGGACCGGGTATCGCCCATCTTGTTTGGAGACTTTGTGACGTTGGACCAAGGCACAGGTTGTGTCCACATCGCGCCGGGGCATGGGCAAGAAGACTATGAACTCGCGCTTGCTTATAACTCGAAAAAGACTCTCTCCGAACCGTTGGAGATTCTTGCACCTGTTGATGACGCTGGACGCTTCACCCATGAAGTTTATGATTTTGCCGGTCAGCATGTGTTGAAGGCGAATACTGGCATCATCGAATATCTGAAACAAAAAAACCTCCTGCTCGGTTCCAGCACGATCACCCACTCCTATCCCCACTGCTGGCGATGCAAGAACCCGGTAATTTTTCGCGCGACTGAGCAATGGTTTGTCTCGATGGACGAGAAAGGGTTGCGCAGGCAGGCGCTGGAGGAAATCGATCGGGTTACATGGATCCCGGCCAGAGGTCGTGATCGGATCTACGGGATGATCGAGAACCGGCCAGATTGGTGCCTGTCGCGGCAACGCGTGTGGGGTGTTCCGATTCCTGCCTTCATCTGCATCAGTTGTGGCGAAGTGCTAAAGGACACTACAGTGATCAACCACATAGCCGATCTGGTGGCCGAACACGGGGTTGATGTGTGGTTTCAAAAGTCTGCGGCAGAACTCATCCCTGCGGCTACGACCTGTAGGAAATGCGGTGGAAAGACATTTGAAAAAGAGAAGGATATTTTGGATGTCTGGTTCGAGTCCGGTGTCAGCCACGCAGCGGTTCTTAAGCCGCGAGGTCAAGGCTGGTGGCCTGCCGATCTGTATTTGGAAGGCTCAGACCAACACCGTGGCTGGTTTCACAGCGCGCTCTTGGCCTCCGTTACCACTGATGAAAAGGCACCGTATAAGTCGGTGCTGACGCATGGGTTCGTGGTGGATGGCGCGGGCAAGAAAATGTCCAAGTCAGCCGGCAACGTCGTGGCACCGCAGGACGTGATCAAGCAGTTAGGAGTCGAAATCTTGCGGTGGTGGGTTGCCGCACAGGATTACCAAGAGGACCTCCGAATCTCTCAAGAAATTCTGAATCAGCTTGTCGAGCAGTACCGGAAAATCCGCAACACCTGCCGTTTCCTCTTGAGCAATCTCTATGATTTTGATCCGGCTTCCGACCGTGTGCCCTTTGAGCGCTTGCCTGAACTGGACCGTTGGGCGCTCATGCGGTTGCATCACCTCATCACCAGGGTTCGTCGTGCCTACGAAGCGTTCGATTTCCGCCAGATTGTTCACGAGATGGACTACTTCTGTGCTGTGGACATGAGCGCGATTTATCTAGATATTCTGAAAGATCGCCTCTACACGTTTCATAGGGATTCTCCCTTGCGCCGAAGCTCGCAAACCGTGCTGTTCGACGTGCTCGTCGCGCTCACAAAACTCATGGCGCCGATTCTGAGCTTTACGGCTGAGGAAATCTGGCGGATGCTGCCGGAAGCCGTGCGGAAGATTCCGGACACACCAAGCGTGCACCTGGCACCGTTTCCTGAAGCGAATCCTGAGTGGGCGGATGCGAAACTGTCGCAACGGTGGGAACGATTGCTGTATGTCAGGACTGTGGTGCAAGGCGGACTAGAAATGCGACGCCGCGAGAGGTTGATCGGAGCTTCCCTAGAAGCGCAGGTGAGTTTAGTGGCCACTAAAGAGGCTTATGAACTTCTGCAGTCCATCGATCTACCTGCTTTCTTCATTGTTTCCCAGACCAAGCTGGAGGCCATCGAAACGATTCCAACCGAAGGTATGCTCCTGAGCGAACCAGGAGCAGGGTTTGCTGTTCGGGATATCGAGAAGGCCTCTGGTAGGAAGTGCGAACGGTGCTGGAACTATCGGCCTGCGGTCGGATCGTTCCCGGAGCATCCGACGCTGTGCGATCGATGTATCGAGGCGATCCGGTGACGAGAGGAACAGCGCGCTATGTGATCTTGGCTGTGGTGAGCGTCGTGACGATCTTCCTGGACCAGATCAGCAAGATTCAGATCATGCAGACGATGCGCCTCCACGAATCCATTCCGATCATCCCCAATTTCTTCAGCATCACATACATCAGAAACCCTGGGGCGGCTTTCGGAATCCTCGCCTCCAGCAGTAATGGGTTCAGATTGTTGTTCTTCGGGTTTGCCTCGCTATTTGCGTTGGTGCTCCTCGGAACCATTTTTTTCCGCTTGCGCCACGATGACTGGGTGGGGCAACTCAGCATCGCGGGGATCTTCGGGGGGGCGATCGGCAACCTGCTGGACCGGGTGCGTTTTGGGGAAGTCATTGATTTCCTGGATTTCTACATCGATGCCTACCACTGGCCCGCCTTCAATGTGGCCGATGCCGCCATCAGCGTTGGCGTCTGCTTTCTGATCGCGCACTTCATGCTCGAGAAGAAAAAAGAAGGCGTGGGGAGCCGCCTGTAGGTTCACCCCGTACCACAGGAAGCCCCGCCTGTGAAGGCGGGGAGGAATGTGCTTTATCCCCCGAAGGGTAAAGCCCCGATGCCACGGCTGTGAAGCCGTGGTACGGGGTTCACCGAACGACCCACAACACCACGAGGCCGAGCAGCATGCGGTAATAGGCGAAGACCCGCAAGCTGTGCCGCTTCACGAAGGTCAAGAATGCGGCGATGACGGCCCAGGCAACCAAGAAGGATACCACGAGCCCGAGGGCCAACCACGCGTAATCCGCATTCGTCAACAGAGCTTCGGCCTTCAGGATTTGGTAGGTCGTCGCTGCGATCATGGTGGGCAGAGCGAGAAAGAACGAGTACTCCGTCGCCGTCTTGCGATCCATGCCGGCCAGCAGCCCGCCCACAATCGTTGATCCGGACCTCGAGACGCCCGGAATCAGCGAGACGCATTGGGCGAGCCCGACCAAGAGCGCAGTCATCACGTCAACCTGATCCAGCCGTGCGATGCGAACTCGGTCTCGCATGGCTTCCACGCCGAGAATAACCAATCCACCGGTGATCAGCGAGGCCGCGACGGTGTGGGGATTAAATAGGTAGGTTTCGATCCAGCCGTGTGCCACGAAGCCAATGATGGCGGCCGGCACAAACGCGACGCCCAGTCCAATGAGGAACCATAGATTCCGGTGTATGTCAGTCGAGCGGCGGAAGATCGAGCTCCATCTTTCTCCGACGGGTCCTCGTTCCTCGTGGCGGCTCGTCCGGATCAACTCTCGCAAGGCTGCCTGCTCTTGGATTGCCTGAGAGAGCAGTGAAACAAGTTTGGTCCGCTCGTATGCGACAATGGCCAGGATGGAGCCGAGCTGGATGGAGATCTCGACGCTGGCTGCCACGGCTCCTGTAAAGCCGAGCACATGACCAACCAGAATCAGGTGTCCGGTGGAGGAGACCGGCAAGAATTCGGTCAGCCCCTCCACCACACCGAGCAAGACCGCCAGTTCAGGTCCCCATTCATTCATGGACGTGCACGTTCAGAGGAAAAACCTCGCTCTATGGCCGGAAAGCAGGCGGGATGATCACAGACTCCGACCGTCGAGTCAAGCGAGACGGATGTTCTGAGTCGCTTGGCCGTGGCTACCGGTTCAAATCTGTTGACAAAGCGGGACCAATGGACTACACATCAAAGACGCGTGCCAGCGAGGTCATTTACGCGTCGGCACTATCTTATAAATAGCAAATCGTGAGACGATCGAGATCGAAGAGGGGGAGGTTTGCATGAGGCAGTATGTGGTGATGGGAGTCGTTTTGCTCACTGCGATGGCCGCTGGCGGGTGTGTCAGCAAGAGCAAATATACCGAGGCCGTCGCAGAGGCTGAAGCGGCCAAGACCGACCTGGAGACGACGCGGGCACGCAAAAATGCGTTGGAGCAACAGGTGAAGACCCTGAAGGATTTGAATTTGAAGCTGGCCAGTGAGGCACAGTCGGCCAAGGATGAGCTCCAGCGCATTGAGCATGGACGTGACAAAGAGCGGGCGAGTATCGAGGGACGGACCAAGGAGCTGGAGCAGAAGATCAAAGACCTGACCGCCCAGCACCGGTCCTTCCGGAATGACTATGAGGATGTCAAACGGCACAATGAGACGCTCAAGTCTCTGGTCAGTCGGTACCAAAAGGAATTGAAAGACCAGCGCGCGGTGGCGCCGCCCAGTCCGCCGGCCTCGCCGCGCCCGTCTGCCAGCAGCCCGTCGCCCGCCCCTGCTGGAGGGGCTCCGCCGACTGCTGCGTCGGGAGCGCAGCCGAGGCTTCCGTCCGACAGGGCAACTGGCGCACCGCCAGTGCCCACGCCGACTCCTCCGAAGCCCGGCCTTACTCCGCTGAATGTCAATACCGCGTCGGCGATCGATATGGTGCTGTCTCTTGGACTCACGAAAGAAGTGGCCGACCGGGTTGTGGCCAGTCGCCCGTACAAAATCAAAGGGGAGTTGGTCGCCAAGAATGCCTTGCCCAAAGAGACCTTTGACATGATCAAGGACAAGATTACCGTCGCCCCCTAACCGTTTCTGCAAGAGAAGGGATCGCACGGTTCGACTTTAGTCAGCCATATGAAAAGGAAAGGCCATTCGCCTGTTCAGGCGAATGGCCTTTTGTTTTAGGATGAAGCGAGGTGCATATCCGGTAGGCTCCTGGTAGAATGAGCCTGGAAATCCGGGCAGGTATCCTCTGACGATCACGGAGTCCTATGCGTAAGGCGGGTTGGATCGTAAGCGTCTTAGTGGTGGCGCTGGCCATTGGGGGCTATGTGTTTTTCAGTGGCGAACGGAAAGTCCCCATCCGGTACAAAACCGCGCCTGTCGAACGGGGACCGGTGGTCTCGGTGGTCACTGCGACCGGGACGATCAATCCGGTCGTCTCGGTTCAGGTCGGAACCCAGGTGTCGGGGATGATTCAAAGCCTTCACGCCGATTTCAACACGATCGTGAAAGCCGGCGACGTGGTGGCTCGGATCGATCCTGCTCCGTTTCAAGCTCGACGGGATCAAGCAGCGGCCAATCTTCAAATGGTCAAGGCCAACGTCGCAAGGGCCCGCACCGATCTCGCTCAGAGAAAACGCGAGCTGGACCGTGTCCAGTCGCTCATCAAGCAACAGTTCGTCTCTGAGAATGACGTCGATGTCGCGATCACGGCCCATCAAGGAGCGGTGGCGCAACTGGAGTTGGCGGAGTCACAGGTCAAGCAGGCTGAAGCGACTCTCAACGCGGCTGAATTGGATCTGAAATACACCGTCATTAAGTCGCCCGTCAACGGCATCATTATCGCGCGGAACGTGGAGGTCGGCCAGACAATCGCCGCCAGTTTCGCGACCCCCAACCTGTTTCTCATTGCGCTCGACCTGACAAAGATGCAGGTGGATACGAATGTCAGCGAGTCCGACATCGGGGGGATGACGGAAGGCAAGGAGGCCATCTTTACCGTTGATGCCTATCCAGGGCAACAGTTTCAGGGTCGGATTCGGCAGGTTCGGAACGCCCCCATCAGCGTGCAGAATGTGGTGACCTACAATGTTGTGATCGGCGTGGACAACCGTGATTTGCGGCTCAAGCCTGGGATGACGGCCAATGTGTCGATCATCGTGGCTCGTAAGGACGACGTGCTGAAGGTGCCGAACGCGGCGCTTCGGTTCACACCGCCAAAATCAGAGCGTGCGGTCAGTGGAATGCCAGGGACAGGTGTGGCCCAGAGCGACCCAGGCTCAAAAAGCGCTCGACCAGTCCTCACCGGTGGGAATCAGGCTGTGCTGTCGAAGACGGTGTGGAAGGTGGGGCCCTCTGGCGATCCGGAGGCCGTGCCCGTCCAGCCAGGGATCTCGGACGGAAGCGCGACCGAGATCATGGGCGACGATTTGAAAGAGGGTGACGCGGTGATCGTCGGGATTGAGTCGTCAAGGGCGGAGCGAAATCCTCAGGCATTGCCGCCCGGGTTTGGATCCGGGCAGCGGCGCTCACGCGACCGCGGCCTCTAGTCAGTGTTGAGTTTTTAGTGTTGAGTGTTGAGTGCCACAACTCACAATTCAAAATTCACAACTCAAGACTTCCGTATTGATCGTCTGCAAAGACCTGGCGAAGATTTATCGGCTCGGCGACGTTGAGGTGCCGGCGCTCCGTGGCGTCAACCTGGAGATCCAACGTGGCGAGTTCGTCGCGGTCATGGGTCCCTCCGGGTCAGGAAAGTCCACGTTGATGAATATTCTGGGCTGTCTGGATACTCCCACGACTGGCGGTTACTGGCTGGATGGGATGGAGGTGGGGCGCGCAGGGCAGGATGAGCTGGCCGAGATCCGGAACCGACGGATCGGATTTGTCTTCCAGAACTTCAACTTAATCCCCCGAACCAGCGCATTGGAAAACGCCCAACTCCCGCTCTTCTACAGGGGGATGCCGCTCCGCGATCAGCGGGCAGGGGCCGCAGCGGCCCTCGCCCGTGTGGGGCTGTCAGGGCGAGAGAATCATTATCCGGCCCAGTTGTCTGGTGGCCAGCAGCAGCGAGTAGCCATCGCGCGGGCACTGGTCTCTTCCCCGTCGATCCTGCTGGCCGACGAACCGACCGGGAATCTGGATACGGAATCCAGCCGAGACATCATGGCGGTGTTGCAGCGTCTGAACCAGGAAGATAGTCTCACCATCATCCTGGTGACTCACGAAAAAGACATTGCCGCATACGCTTCACGAGAAATCCTGATGACGGATGGGCAGATTATGCGTGACCGATGCAGGGCCTCCGCTCATTCCGGCAGAGCCTCGGCGGAGATGGTGAAACCGTGAATGCGTTCATTCTCATGACGGTCTTGACGGCGTTCCGCGTCTTGGGTCGCAACCGACTGCGAGCCGGTCTCACGATGCTGGGGATCATCATCGGCGTTGGAGCGGTCATCGCGCTAGTCAGTATTGGACATGGAGCTAGGGCCGCGGTCCGTGCGCAGGTGGCGAGCATGGGCACCAATATGATCATTATCCTGCCAGGAGCGACCACGGTAGGAGGCGTGCGGGGTGGGCAGGGTGGGGCGGTGACGCTGACCATGTCGGATGGGATCGAGTTAAAAAAGAAGATTCCATTACTGAACGAGACGGGTTGGGCGAAGCGGGACGTGATGCAGATCGTCTATGGGAACCAGAACTGGAACGGCCCTGTGAACGGGGTCTCGCCGGGCTATCTGACGATCAGGGACTGGTCCTACATGAGCGGTGGACCGATTACGCAGGCCGATATGGATTCCGCTGCCCGCGTCGCGCTGGTTGGACAGACGGTGGTAGAGAACCTGTTTGAGTCTGGAGAGGAACCCGTTGGCGCGACGATCCGACTCAAGAACGTGCCGTTCCGGGTGATTGGAGTCTTGGCGCCGAAAGGTCAATCATCTCAGGGTTCTGACCAGGACGACATCATCTTTATTCCCTTTACCACCGCGGAGCGGAAAGTATTGGGCACTCTATTTCTTGGCTCGGTGGGTGCCCTGTTTGCGGCAACCGAACGCTCGGAGGATCTGCCGGAGGCGGTCGATGGCATCCGGGAGGTGTTGCGGGCCCGGCACCGTCTCCAGCCCGACCAACTGGATGACTTCACCATCCGCACCCAGGTGGATATCGGCAAGGTGCAAGAGGGCACCAGTCAAACCCTCACGGTCATGATGTTTGCCGTGGCCTCGATCTCGCTGCTGGTCGGTGGGATCGGGATCATGAACATTCTGCTCGTGTCGGTGACCGAGCGGACCCGTGAGATCGGCGTGCGGATGGCGGTGGGTGCCAAGCGGCGCCATATTCTGATTCAGTTTCTGATCGAAGCGATGACGTTGAGCTTGGTCGGCGGGGTGGTAGGCATCGGGCTGGGCATCTTGGGGGCTCGCGTGACGACGGTTGTCGCCGGCTGGCCGACGATCATCTCGCCTGAATCCATCCTGGCTGCCTTCTTCTTCTCGCTTGCCATTGGGCTGTTCTTTGGTCTTTATCCCGCCAACAAGGCCTCCAGGCTCAATCCCATCGAAGCTCTCAGATACGAGTAAAGTGCACACTAGAGAGTAGCCGCTCCTTGCTAAAACCCCATGAACGTCTTATCCTACCGAGCAAAAGGTGCAGCAGCGGTGGCGTGCGAAGGGTACCTCGGCTGACGGACAGGAGGGTTCGAACATGACGGAAGCAGAACTGTTGCAGCGTATCCAAGTGAATCCGCAGATTTTCGGGGGCAAGCCCATCATCAGAGGCCTGCGGATGGCCGTCGAGCATGTTCTTGGGATGCTTGCTGCGGGTGAGACACCAGATACGATCTTGCGGGAGTATCCGTTTCTCGAGCCTGAGGATATCCAAGCCTGTTTGCTCTTCGCAAGTCGGTCACTACAAGGCGAACAAGTGCATGAGCGCGTTCCCATTGCCAAGTCGTCATGAAATTTCTGCTCGATGCCTGTGCGTCGTCGCGCTCGTTGCGAGCGCTCCTGTCTGGTCGACAACAGGATGTTCGTTTGGCCGGTGATGCGAATCCTCAGACCTCGGATGAAAGCCTGCTCGACATGGCTCTCCGTGAGGGAAGGATACTCAATTCACCGAGGATAAAGATTTCGGTGAGTTGGTCTTCGTGCGTCGCCTGCCACATCCCTGTATCGTGCGCTTTGTGGAAATGCGAGTAGAGGATCAGGTGGCGGCGATGAAAGAGTTGTTGGACCGTCACGCGGCAGACATGCAAGCCGAAGCAATGATCACCGTTACCAAGGGACGTATCCGAATCAGGCGGCCTTAGGAGGATGCTGACACAGACATCCAGCTTCGGTCTCTATCCCGCCAACAAAGCGGCTCGGCTCAACCCCATCGACGCGCTGCGCTACGAATAGCAAGCACGAAGACCCCGATGGATTCAGGGCGAGCGTTATGGTATGATTTATTCATACCGGAGGGGACACCATGGGCACGGCCGTTAAAAAAACGATCTCGCTGCCTCCAGCATTGTCGAAAGAACTGGATGAGATGGCACGCGAAGAAGGCAAAACGGTCAGTGCCGTGATTCAGGAGGCGTTGCGAACGATCAAGCGGGAACGACTCAAGACGGGGTTCCTGGCCGTCCAAGGGTACTGGACGAAAAAAGCCAAAGAGAAAGGCATCCTGACTGAGCGGGATCTTCACCGGTACTTGGCCAAACGGTGAGGGTCGTCTTCGATAGCAACATCTATATCTCAGCCCTCGCCATTCCGGGGAGCCAGGCCGAACGCGCCCTCTTCCGAATCCTCGACGGCGTTGACACGCTGCTGATTTCCAAGCCCATCCTCGACGAAGTGCTGGCCACGCTCAGCAGCAAATTTGGCCGAGACTCCGAAGCCGTGAGCCAAACCGCGGTCGTCTTGGCAGAGATGGCTGACATGGTAAAGCCCCAACACACGGTCGACATGCTCGCGGACGATCCGGACAACCGAATCCTTGAATGTGCAGAGGCAGGCCGGGCCGACTGCATCGTGACGGGAAATAAGGCGATGCTCCAATTGAAACGATACAAGAATATTGCGTTCCTGTCATTGCGAGAGTATCTGGCGAGCAGTGTAGAGCGAGGCAACCGATGACGGAATGCAACGTCATCGGCTCGGCCTCTATCCCCCGCCAACAAAGCGGCCCGCCTGAATCCGATCGAAGCCCTCAGGTACGAGTGAAGCTGCTGTTTTGTCAAACGTTTTTAAGCCTCGCTTGACAGTCTTCAGAAATTTGCGTAGGTGTGAAGTAGATCACTTGCCTACGTAAGGGAAAAGGATTAGTATTAGCACCGCTAGAGTGAAAGAAGCCCAGGCGATCCGTGCGCCCTGGCGTTGCTCAGCGCTAGGCGGCAGGTATTCGTGAGGTTGACCTGCCTAAGCCCGAAAGGGTGACCGCACCTCACTGAAAGAGAAAGCGCGGTCCCCGCCAGGATGGTTCGGCTGAACCTGGCTTCCGGCCCGTTGGGGCAGGACGAGGGCAAGAGTTAGGGCGGGTCGCCGAACAGACTCGCCCTTTTTACTTCCAATGCAGCACCTATCTCCTCATCTCGAAGAGAAGTTCTCTCGTTTTCTTCCACAGCTTCGTCTTGGAATTGATATCGGGGAATGGGCCGGAGGGATTGCCGTTGTCCGCGGCAACGAGATTCTCCACGCTGAGACCTATACCGACTACCATGGGACAACTCTGGAGAAGAGACGACAACTGAGACGGGGAAGGCGAACCAGACACGCCAAGAAGATGCGGCTCGCTAGGTTGCGTTCGTGGGTTCTTCGGCAGGAATTGCCAGACCCCTATCAATT
>JBOHOI010000019.1:0-19939 GCA_050731155.1 Nitrospiraceae bacterium
GCGTCAGCATGTGATCCAAGAACGGGATCGTGGTCTGAATCTGGCCACGTCCCCTTCCGTCCAGAACCAACTCGACTTTGACCTGCGTTTCGGTTGTGGTCCGTTCGATCGTGGCGCGCCGGTTTGTCTGTGCTTTGCTCATGAGAGCCGACTCTCGACTGATTTCGCATGCGCGTCAAGCCCCTCCATCTGCGCGATGCGAACCACATGGTCCTTCACCTTCAACAGCTCCTCTTTGCCATAGGCAATGATGTTGCGGCTCCTGACATAGTCATGGATCGAGAGGGCCGAGAAGAACCGCGCTGTGCCCGCTGTGGGCAAGATGTGATTGGGGCCAGCCACGTAATCCGCCACAGCCGGGGGAGTGTATCGCCCCAGGAACAGAGCGCCGGCGTGTCGGACTTTTTCCAGGTAGTCGAACGGTCGGTCCACTGAAAGCTCGAGATGCTCCGGGGCGATCTGGTTGGCCAGATCAATCGCTTCGTCCATACTGCCGACCACGAACGCGACCGCGTGACGGGCAATCGACCTGGCGAGAATCTTCTGGCGCGTGAGTCCCTTGAGTTGTTCCTGCACCTGACGAGCGACCTCTCTGGCCAGACGGTCCGAGGTGGTGACGAAACAGACCTGCGCCTCCTCATCGTGCTCCGCCTCGCACAGCAGATCCGCAGCGATGTGAACAGCGTTCGCTGCCTCGTCCGCGATCACCAGCAACTCGCTTGGACCAGCAATCATGTCGAGGCCCACCGTGCCATAGAGCAGGCGTTTGGCCGTCGCCACATAGACATTGCCGGGACCGATGATCTTATCCACCCGCGCGATTGTCTTGGTTCCGTAGGCCATCGCGGCAATCGCCTGCACACCGCCGATTCGATAGACTTCGTCCACCCCGGCGATGTCGGCAGCAACGAGCAGGTACGGATTGACCCCGGCCTTGGGCATGGGCGTGCACATGACGACCCGTTTCACGCCTGCCACCTTCGCAGGAATCGCGCTCATGAGGACGGAGGAAGGGTAGACGGCCTTCCCTCCCGGCACGTAGAGGCCGACCGAATCGAGCGGCATCACCACCTGCCCCAGCGTGGCGCCGCCGTCCTGGTACATCCAGGTCTTGGTCCGCTGCCGTTCGTGGAACGCCATGATCCGCTGGGCGGCATAGCGAAGCGCGTCCCCTTCCTCTTTCCGGATCTGGTAGTAGGCCTCCTTCACCTGTTCCGGACTGATGCGGAACTGGGTCGGCTTGAGCGTGACCCTGTCAAACTTCTTGGTATATCGGATGAGCGCGCGATCTCCCCCGCGCTCGACTGCCTTGAGGATGGTCCTCGCGACGGTCTCGACCGAGCCGCCTTGGCGGTTTGATCGAGACGTGATACGTCTCAGGGCTCCCTTGAACGCCCGATCCGTGCTCGCAATCACCTTCATCGCCGGTTCCTCGACATCTTACCGTCTCGCCATCCGCTTGGCCGGCAACCGCCGCGCCGCGTTCGCCTCTTCCTTACCGTTTCTCCCGCGGTTTTGCAATCGGCTGTCCCTCAGCCTGGCGATGAGCTCCGTCAGGCTATGATGTTTCATCTTCAGGCTGGCCCGATTGACGATGAGCCGTGCGGTGGATGTCGCGATGACGTCCACTTCAACAAGATTGTGGGCCTTGAGCGTCTTGCCGCTGGACACGAGGTCCACGATGCGGTCAGCCAGCCCGACGACCGGCGCAAGTTCGATGGATCCATACAGCTTGATGATCTCGACCGGAATGCCCTTCTGGTTGAAGTACCGTTCCGTGATGTTCGGATATTTGGTCGCAACCCGAAGCTTCGACGACAGGCGGTCCCGCAATTCCTGCCCCCTGAGCGCAGCCACCGCAATCCTGCAGGCCCCCACCTGGAGATCCAGCGGCTCATAGACATCCCGGTCCTGCTCCAAGAGGACATCCTTGCCCACCACCCCCGCGTCGGCCGCTCCGTACTCCACGTAGGTCGGCACGTCGCTGGGCCTCACGATGAGCAACGTCGTGTTGGTTGAGGGACAGGTACAGACCAAGCGTGGGCTCTCAGCGGACAACCCTTCGCTCGTGTATCCAGCCCGTTTGAACAACTCGAGGGTGGGTTCGAGCAACTTACCCTTGGACAGCGCAATGGTGACCATGCCACTCAACCGGTTCCAGCGACGCCGGTGCCGTCTTTTACCCGCCGGATCACCGCCCCCAAACCGTACAACTTTTCTTCGATTCGCTCATAGCCACGGTCCAGATGATACACCCGGGAGACTTGAGTGTCCCCTTCCGCCGCAAGCCCGGCTAGAATCAAGCCTGCGCTGGCCCGAAGGTCCGACGCCATGACCGGGGCCCCAGTGAGCTTCCCGATGCCATTCACGACGGCGTGACTCCCTTCCACCTTGATCTCAGCGCCCATGCGACGCAGCTCCGGCACATGGATGAACCGGCTCTCAAACACCGTTTCCGTGATGACGCTGGTGCCCTCCGCCACAGACATCAGAGCCATCACCTGGGCCTGCATGTCAGTCGCAAAACCCGGATACGCCAAGGTCTTGATATCCACCCCTCGAGGCCGTCGCGTGGCCTTGAGACGGACATGTTCCTTGCCCTCTGTCACTTCAGCCCCGCTTTCGCGCAGCTTCATGATGACCGCTTCCAGATGACCGGGCAGACACCCCTCGACACAGACATTGCCGCCGGTGATCGCTCCGGCAACCAGGTAGGTGCCAGCTTCGATCCGGTCCGGAATCACCTCGTGATCAGCCCCATGCAGCGCCGAGACGCCTTCCACTGTAATGACATCCGATCCGGCGCCCGCGATCCTGGCGCCCCGTTTGCTCAAGAACGAAGCCAGATCCGCGATCTCCGGCTCTCTGGCCGCATTTTCGATCACGGTGGTCCCCTCAGCCAAGCAGGCCGCCATCATCAAATTTTCAGTCCCGGTGACGGTTGGCTGGTCCAGATAAATCCGTGCCCCATGCAGGCGCCTTGCCCTGGCCCTGATGTACCCGTGCTCGATCCTGACGTCGGCGCCGAGTTTCGCCAGACCGGCCAGGTGCAGATTCACCGGCCTGGTTCCAATGGCGCAACCGCCTGGCAGCGACACGGCGGCCTCGCCCCAACGCGCCACCAAGGGCCCTAACACGAGAACCGACGCTCGCATGGTCTTGACAAGCTCGTAGGGAGCTTCGGTGGACCGGAGGAGCCCCGCACCAACTGCAATGCGGTTCCCCTCGCTCTTCACGGACGCCCCCAACATGCCCAACAGCTTGCCCATGGTGACCACATCCCTCACCCTGGGCACATTGGACAGGACACAGTCTCCCCCTCCCAAGATGGTGGATGCGAGGATCGGCAGAGCCGCGTTCTTGGCCCCACTGACCATGACGTCCCCCCGCAGAGGGTTGCCACCCGTGATGATGATACGATCCATGCGCTCCCTTTCGGTCGCAAAGGCAAAAGTAGAAGCTTAAAAGGTAAAAGTGTGGGTCGAATTCGGTTCGAACTTTTTACTTTTGCCTTTTTACTTTTTCCTTGTCAGACAGACCACCCGATCAATTCCAGCGGCATCTCGCACCAGACCAGCTTGAGCATACCCGCCCTGTGCCACGGCACTCTCAGAGAGTCGTCCGGCCTGATCCTGACCGACCTCCAAGACCAGCAGTCCCCCCGGCACCAGAAATTCCATCGCGTCCCCGAGAAGCCGACGGTGGAACTTCAGCCCATCAACCCCGCCCGCCAGGGCGAGCCGCGGCTCAAACATTCGGACCTCTGGTTGAAGCTCGAGGAGTTCGCGATCCGGGATGTAGGGCGGATTCGAAACGACTGCCGCAACCTTGCCCTCCAGCCCATGAGCCCGAAGGGGCTCAAGCAGATCACCAACAAGAAACCGCACCCGATCTTTGACCCCGTGTCGCGCCGCATTGTGCTCCGCGACGCGCAGGGCAGCCGGCGATCGGTCCGTCGCGAAGAGCACCGCCGTCGGCAGGGCCCGGGCCAACGCGACGGCGATGCACCCAGACCCTGTGCCAATGTCGGCAATGATCGGTGGCCATGTGCGGAAGTTGTGCTGGGCCACCTGCTCCACGAGCCGTTCGGTTTCAGGCCGTGGAATCAGGACCGACCGGTCCACGAGGAACTCCAGGCCAGAGAACTCCTGCGAGCCGAGAAGATACTGGAGCGGCTCTCGTGCAGCCCGTCGCGCATACAGCTCCATGATGCGGTTCTGCTCCCTCGGAGTGACGGCTCGATTCCCTTCCAGCCGAAGCGCCAGACGGCTGGTCCCCAGGGCGAACTCAAGGATCCAAACCGCTTCGTTCTCCGCGTTCGGGATTCCAGCGCCCGACAAGAGCGAGACCCCCCCGCGCCACAGCGCGGAGCGTGTCGTGGCCTTGGGTGCCGGCGCCGCGAGCTTCATCACGTTTCCGGAGCAAGAGATTGTGCGCGGGCCGCCCGCAGACCTTGCACGAGTTCCTCGAGATCCCCGGCGAGCACCTGTTCCAGCTTATGGAGCGTCAGGCCGATTCGATGATCGGTGACGCGGTTCTGGGGAAAGTTGTAGGTCCGGATCTTCTCGCTTCGGTCTCCGGTTCCGACCTGCGAGCGTCGGTCCTGGGCGATCTCCGCCTCTTGCCTGGCCCGCTCCGCCTCCATGATCCGTGCGCGAAGCGTTCTCATGGCCTTGGCTCGGTTCTTGAGCTGAGAGCGCTCATCCTGGCAGGTCACCACGACGCCGGTGGGAATGTGGGTAATCCGGACCGCCGAGTAGGTCGTGTTGACGCTCTGACCACCCGCCCCCGAAGAACAGAAGGTGTCGATCCTGAGATCCTTAGGATCGATCTGAACATCAATCTCGTCCACTTCAGGCATCACCGCGACCGTGACGGTCGAGGTATGAATGCGCCCACTGGCCTCGGTGGCCGGAACCCGCTGCACCCGGTGCACTCCGCTCTCGTGCTTCAAATGCCCGTAGGCACCCTTCCCCTCGACCAGCATGACCACTTCCTTGTAGCCGCCGATCCCCGTTTCGCTGGCCTCCACGATCTCTACGCGCAGCCGCTTTTTCTCTGCGTATTTCACGTACATGCGAAGGAGATCCCCGGCGAAGAGGGCCGCTTCTCCGCCGCCGGTCCCGGCTCGGATCTCGATAAAGGTATTTTTCTCGTCGCGTGGGTCTTTCGGCACGAGCAGCTCCGCAGCGCGAGCCTCGAGCTCCTTCAGCCGATCCTGGAGCCTGCGGACTTCCTCCGTCGCCAGCTTCTGCAAGCCGGCCTCGACGGCGGGGTCCTTGAGCATCTGCGCAGTCTCGTCGAGCTGTTTCGAGAGATCTTGGTACGTGGAGAACAGGTGGGCCAGTTCCTCGATCTCAGTACGCTCCTTATTGAGCTTGTGGATCAGCGCGGGCTGGCTGAGAACAGACTGGTCGAGGAGTTGCTTGTTCAGCTCTTCATAGCGAGCCGCCGTCGCCTCCCATTTCGAGAGCAGGACCGTGTCTTTCGTCTCAGCCTGAGTCCCAGCCATGGCTTACCCATGTCCCTCACACCAACCGTTCCATCTGTCAGCGAAGCTGAATCCTCCCCTCGTCCCGCTTAGCTCGACTTGGTTTTTTTCGCGTACTTCTTCTTGAAACGTTCCACGCGTCCTTCGGTATCCACGATCTTCTGCGTCCCCGTAAAGAAGGGATGGCAACTGGAGCAGATATCGACCTTGATGTCGCCGACCGTGGACCGAGTCTTAAATCTCGCTCCGCAGGCGCAACTGACGGTCGCTTCTCTATAAGCCGGATGAATGCCTTTTTTCATATATTCTCCTTGCTCATTACTCTCCTCTCCGTTTCTCTCCTCTCCAGGAAGAAGGGCTGGCCGGGCCAGCCGTTACTGCGCGCGTCATCACCCGTTGCATTTCGAACAGCAACAGGTACCCGGCGCATTCTTATCGTGCGCGCTGCGCGAGCACGCCGGCCGGCTCGGCCTGGCCCTTCTTAACCCTACCGATTCATCGACTGCAGGAATTCCTGATTCGATTTCGTGCCCCCGATCTTGTCCATGAGAAACTCCATCGCTTCCATCGTGCCGAGCGGGCTCAACACCTTTCTGAGAATCCACATCTTATTCAGCCGGTCCCGATCCACCAGCAGCTCCTCCTTACGGGTTCCGGACTGGCTGATATCGATCGCCGGGAAAATCCGCTTATCTGCCAACCGGCGTTCCAGGTGGACCTCCATATTGCCGGTGCCTTTGAACTCCTCAAAGATGACATCATCCATTCGACTGCCGGTATCGACAATTGCGGTGGCCATGATCGTCAGGCTCCCTCCATTCTCAATGTTCCTGGCCGCGCCGAAGAACCGCTTTGGGCGCTGGAGGGCATTCGAATCCAGGCCGCCGGAGAGGACCTTTCCGCTTGGCGGCGCAATCGTATTATAGGCCCGGGCTAGCCTCGTAAGGCTGTCCAGAAGAATCACCACGTCCCGTTTGTGTTCGACCAGCCGCTTGGCCTTCTCCAGAACCATTTCGGCGACCTGAGCATGGCGTTGAGCCGGCTCATCGAAAGTTGAACTGATCACTTCCGCGGCCTTCACCTGCCGCTGCCAGTCTGTGACTTCTTCCGGCCGTTCATCGATCAAGAGCACGATCAGCATGACCTCCGGATGGTTCTTGAGAACCGCTCGGGCAATCGCTTGCAGCAGCATGGTCTTGCCGGTCCGCGGCGCCGCCACGATCAGTCCCCGTTGTCCCTTACCGATCGGCGTAATCAATTCCATCACGCGGGTGCAATATTCTTCAGGATCGTATTCCAGATGGATCCGTTCTTCGGGATAGAGCGGGGTGAGGTTGTCGAACAGGATCTTGTCTCTTGCAACCTCCGGATCTTCAAAATTGACCTTCTCGACCTTGAGCAGCGCAAAATAGCGCTCACTCTCCTTGGGGGGACGGATCTGGCCCGACACGATGTCGCCGGTTCTGAGATTGAAGCGGCGGATCTGCGAAGGAGAAATGTAGATGTCGTCCGGGCCGGGCAGATAGTTCGAATCCGGCGCGCGGAGGAAGCCGAAGCCGTCCGGCAAGGTTTCCAGGACTCCCTCGCCGAAAATGACCCCGTTTTTCTCCGTTTGCGCCTGAAGGATCGCGAAGATCAATTCCTGCTTGCGCAGGTTGGCTGCTCCTTCGATCTTCAGATCCCGAGCCACCTCATTAAGGTCAGCGATAGTCTTCTGTTTTAACTCTGCAAGGTGCATGGTCGTCTCCCTTAACTTAACCATAAAAGAAGGCTCGCCTTCTCCACAGGCCCCTAGCGGCCCGAAGTCATGACAAGCCACAGAACAAGTCTATTTCGATCATGGACGAATGGTCGAAGGTGATCGTGTGTGTCCGGAGAGGTTGGCCCGCGAAGGACTACTCGTTATCGGCGTCCTGGATCTCCACTTGCGTGGGAGCTCCTCACTCCCTCGCCCACACTAGCAACAGGGAAACGCGTCACCACTCGCTACGGCTTACCGGCTTAGCAATTTGACTTGGTCGAGATCAGCTCCGGGAAGCTACGACGGGGCAGAAACCAGTTACGGACGACATGGAAAGTTTAGAACTTGGCTATAATACTAGCCGTCGTCGCCTGACTTGTCAATAGTTATTTCCCACTTTTTTCACCGGATGGCTTTTCCGAGCAGACGTTCCGGAGGACTCCGCCAAGCTGCGCGCGAGAGCCATGTGTTCCTGTCGTTGCGCGGCGGCGACATTTGTGCTAAAGAAGCATGCTAGTCCGGGGTGGCCTCATGGCGCATCGTGAAGAAGGACAGAACTTGGAGAAGGTGTTCACCCTCTCCGAGGCCAATCGACTGATTCCCCATCTTGAGGAGCACCTGACCGCTGTCAAGCATGGGAAAGATGTCCTCATCCGCACGAAGCAGGAAATCAAAAAAGCCAGCTCAAAAGCTCAGTTCGGCGGGGGAAGCTTCGCCGGTCCCCCCTATATCACTGCGCTCGAGCAGATTAGTGAGAACCTCCAGGCCGTCCAGGAAATGGGCGTGCTCGTCAAGGATGTCGATGTGGGGCTCTGTGACTTTCCATACCTGCTGGATGGACGAATCGTCTATTTATGTTGGAAACTTGGGGAGAGCGAAATTCGATGGTGGCATGAAGTCTCCAGCGGGTATCGGGATCGCCAGCCTCTCGAGGCTAACTGATCGTCCACTCTCCGTCACTCGCCTAGTCTGCGCAACGAAACACCCCGATGAAATTTGTCATCCTTGGCTTCGACGCACCGGAAGGAGAGGTAAGGCGCAAGGTTCACCGACCAGCTCACCTCGCGAGAATGGAAACGCTCGATGCGCAGGGACGCGTGATTCTGGCCGGACCCCTTACCGACAAGGTCGGCAGCCTGATCGTCATCGAGGCTGAATCCCTGGAAGAAGCGGAAGCCTTCGCGAACCAGGACCCCTACACGGTGAACGGAGTCTTCGCGCGAGTTGAAGTTCACCCCTTCATGCAGGTCTTTCCAAAAGATCGTCAGGCCCACTAGTCAGGCTAGAGACAGCCCGCCCTCTCCGTTTCCGCAGCCACGCGACAAGCGTTGCATCCATTGCTTGAGAGAAGAGCGCGCGATATAGTAACAAGCATGGTACGACGCAACCTGTCAGCATGGCTGATCATGACCGCTCTCCTGGCCGGCACCGCAGCCTTTGCCGAAAACGTAAAGGTGATCGTCGCTGAGGCCAGTTACGTCATGGGCGATGCGGATACGCTCGCGTGGGCTGAGGAAAATGTCCTGCTAAGAGCCAAACGAAAGGCCGTTGAGGAAGCCGGCGTCTACATTGAAGCGTCTTCCCAAGATGTCGAAACGATCTCTGGCGGAAAAACCTCGCTTACGAGTTCGCTGGGAGTGCGAACCATCGCTGCAGCCGTCACGGCCACTGAAATATTGGAAAGACGGCGCTCATTGGAGAACGACCGTCTGGTCTTTTACGTCAAAATCAGAGCGACGATCGAGATGGACAAGCTGCAGGCGGCGATCAAGCGTCTGAAGTCAGATGAGCAACTGGCCATCAATCATCGCCAGCTCCAGACAGAAAACACTGAGCTGAAGGCTCAACTGAACCGCCTTCGGAAGGAGCTTCAAGATTCCAGTCCGTTCCAGAACGGGCCGGCACAGGGGCTGAGGAGTCGTCGCCTTGCGAGTGAGCTGATCCAATCCGCCATTCACATGCGGAGCCTGCCGGAGAAGATCAGTTTGGCCTCCCAGGCTATCACCGCCGATGACCGCTACGTGGACGCCTATATTATTCGCGGCCAAACGTACCTTCGGATCGCTTCCCTCGCCTTCTCGAGTAAGAACCAGCGGACTCAGCAGAACAGCTATGCGGAACGGGCACTCTCCGACTTTGACCGGGCTGTGACCCTTGACCCCGCCAGCGCCTGGGCGCTGCTGGGACGGGGCGACGCGTATACCTGGCACAGAAAAACGCAGGAAGCCGCCAGTGACTACGAGCGAGTGCTCCAGATCGACCCCCTCTTCGACGTGGCGCGACAGCGGCTGATCTCCCTCTATACGACGCTGGCCAGAAAGCAGACCGCCATGAAACAGTGGCGGCCAGCCCTCGCCACCCTCGACAAGTTACTCGGCGCAGAAACCGCTCAGAGTTGGGTCGCCCATCAAAAGGAGGCCTATCTGCTCCGCGGTCAAATTTATACGGAATTAGGCGAACTTGCGCGGGCGGTCAATGACCTGAGCACGGTGGTTCAAGTGGACCCGACCAACGTCCAGGCCTTTCTACTTCGAGCAAAACTCTACCAACGCCTGATGCGGGGGAGGTTGGCCAAGGACGACTTCGAACGGGCCTGCGCACTGGGTTCAGAAGAGGCTTGCAGAGCGTTGCAATAGCTGTTTAGTAGGAGGCTATTGCAAGACGAAACCCCTCCATAAGTTGGGTCAAGTAACCGTTGACAACCAAAGCGGCCAACCCTTATACTCACCTCTACCTCACCTCGCAATTAAGTCAGTAGAAGACTTGAGAAATGTGGTCAGTGGATGGTGGCCCGAAAGGCCTAGACGGGTGGTCCTCCATAGCCCATTATTTCTGTAAGGTGGGGCTTCTGCCGGCTTGCAGAACAGATTGAAAAAGCTTACAGTGAGCGGACTGCCGAATCGAGTGAGCGAGCCATGTAGTTCCAACGTCCTGCGGGAGTGACCAGTGCCGAATCAGTACCGTGTGTTACCGGGCCCAGAGCACTTCTTGCCCCCATCGGCAGCCTCAATGGGCATCCGCCTGCCGAACCCGGGGGAAGCCCATATCAACGGGGTGATTGTTCCAGAAGAACAGGCGATGGAGGAAACAGCCCGTCAATTCTTGATGGCGAAAGTTCCGACGATTTTCCCTGGTCCCCTGGTGTTGTGGGCATGGAATGAAAAGGCTGCCAAGAAGGCCACAGCCATTCGGCATCTCTATGAAACCATCAAGGAATGCGTCACGCCGCAGCAGCAGGCCATGCTGATTCCCATGCCGGATTATCGGCCCAAATATCCCAAGATCAACCCCGAAGTAGAAATCAATCCCAATCATCCGAACCTCACCATCTGGCACAACAAGATTGACTGTTGCATGTTTGTGGGAGTCCACTGCCATCAAGCCAATCTCTCGCTGAAAATCATTCGGGGTGGAACATCCTGTTACACCATCGCGATGTGCGCGCAGGCCGGTCATGAAGACGCGATGCTGTCGTTTCGTGACGCGTCAGCGGAAAAGATCATGCGGTTGGCCGAATGGGTGCGCAAACTCAAAGGGACCGTGAAAGTGTCTCAAGTCGTATCCAAGAGCGGGGCCTCAAACTGAGTATCTGATACAGGCTAATGCGTCGACCGCGCACGTTGCGTGCGGGGCTTGCTGAAAGGAGTTGGGGCGATGGAAACCACATCGGTCATCGGAACCAAAAATAAAAAAGGTCAAGTCTACACAGACCCGCGCGTGATGATGAATGAGGCTCCTCGTACTCCTTCTTTCTTCACCGGAAGCGAGGTCATTAAGGAAGCGATTCGTCGGGCCAGTGTGGACGTCATGATCGCCTATCCGATCACGCCGCAAAGCGAGGCGGCGGCCTTGATCGGCGAATTGTTTGCGGAAGGCTATATTGGCGACTATTTCCGGGGCGAGAGCGAGTTTGCCGTGATGTCGGAGTGTGCAGGAGCAGCGTTCGGCGGCGCCCGAGTGTTCACCACGACGGCCGGTCCCGGTACCATGCGCGCGATGGAAAACTTCCCGATGTGGGCCGGCGCCAGATTACCGATCCAGTGTATCGTGACCTGCCGCGGCATCAATTCCCCGTTGTCCATCCAGCCCGACACCCTGGAGATTTCATATCTGATGCAGACCGGCATGCTGGTCTGGCACGCCGAGACGGCGCAGGACTTCTATGATTGGATTATGAAGGGCTA
Organism: Nitrospiraceae bacterium; assembly: GCA_050731155.1. Lineage (GTDB taxonomy): Bacteria > Nitrospirota > Nitrospiria > Nitrospirales > Nitrospiraceae > NS-7. The sequence continues at coordinate 11,417 of JBOHOI010000019.1, forward strand.
CATGGTGTCGGAGGAACCTGACGTGCACCTGCCGTTGGCGCTCTGCTGTGACGGGTTCTTTGTCACGCACACAAAGGACGTCGTGAACCTGACTCCGGTTGACATGTGTCTGCCGCCCTACGACCCGTATCGGTCCCCGGTCCCCTGCATGGACATGGAATGTCCGCCGGTTCGGATGATGCGGGATCCGTTTGTGATGAAGAGCAACTACATCAGCTACGCGACACACGCCAGTTGGCAACAGGAAGTCTGGGCAGCGATCGAGCGGTCTCGCAAGCATTCTATCGCCTGGCTGGATGGCCTGATCGAGACTGAAAATGTGGATGCCGACGTCCTCATCGTCTCGTCCGGGACCGCGGTGTCCCAGGGACGGGAAGCTATCCGTCTGCTGGACGACGAAGGCATCCGCGTCGGGCTCGTGAAGATCAAGACGTTGCGGCCATGGCCGGGCCAGGAAATCCGTGAGGCTACCAAAAATGCCAAGCATATCATCATCCCGGAGTTCAACGTGACGGGATGGCTCGCTCGAGAAATCAAGGCGAGCATTCCGGACAGCGACCGTGTCGTTGCAGCACCACACGTCTGCGGTGGTATGACCATGCCGCCGGAGATCATCGTGTCGGAGATCAAAAACGTGCTCGGCATGCGGTCCGCCTCGCTGGCGGGACGCGGCAGCTGATCGACGGAGACCATAACACGGAGCACGCGACAGTTCACACACACAAGGCTTGAAAGACGGCAGCGCTGAGAGGAGGCATTCATGAGCAAAGAGCGGATCAAAATCGCACCGGAGTTCTTCGATATCATGCCGCCCGAGTACCAGGATCTGGTCTCAAGGGCGACATACGGCAATGAATCCCGGGGATGGAAAGACATCGGGACATCAAAGGAGCTGATCGAAGAACATTCGCTCTGCGCGGGATGCCCGGAGTCCATGGCGTTCCGATACATCTTGGCCTCGCTCCCCAACCCTGAAGATACCGTGATGGTGGGATCCACCGGCTGTACGAGCTTGGTCTTTCCGCACGTAGCCGTCCATAACATCCATTCGCTGTTTGGAAATCAGAACGCGGTCGCCTCTGGCCTCAAGCGGGCGCTGACCGTACGCTTCCCGGGCCGGGTCAAGGATGTGGTGGTGCTGGCCGGCGACGGGGCCACCGTGGACATTGGCCTCGACATGACGCTCCAGGCCTGGTTCCGTCAGGAGAAGTTCACCACCATCTGCTTCGACAACGAGCTCTACGCCAACACGGGTGGTCAGGAGAGCGGCTTGATGCAGAAGGGCTTCGTCGCGAAGATGGCGCCGGTCGGAAAGACCTTCGAGAAGGTCCGCCTGCCGGAGATCGCACGCGAGTCCGGCTGCCACTACGTCGTCAACTGCACGGTCAGCAAGCCGTCGCTGGTCGAGAAAGTAATCAAGAACGCCGTCTATGTGGCGCGCGAGATCGGTCCTACGTACCTCCAGCTTTACACGCCGTGCATTCTCGAGATCGGCAAGAACAGCATGGAAGGCTTGCAGGAGATGCGTGATTCGGAGAAGCCGACCGAACGGTTCGCCTACAAGGAGTACGTCAGCGAACCGGCCAAGCAGTTGCTGGCCGAGATCGCTGCAAAAGAAAAGGAAAGGAAGGCGGCATCGAAGCAGTTGGCCTCCCAGGAGGCATAAGAGCCAAGAGGTGGTGTCACTGAGCCGGGAGGATAGAGCATGATCAAGAAACGGATTAACATCCGCATGTCTGGACTCGGTGGGCAGGGCGCGGTGACAGGCGCTCACGTCATGGCCATGGCCGCTTCGAAAGACGGACGGTTTGCCATTTCCAACCCGTTCTTCGGCGCCGAGAAGCGGATGGCCCCGGCCGAAAGCTATTGCCGGATCGGCATCGAACGCATTTATGACCGAGGCGAGCTCGTCTTCCCGGACGTAATCGAAGTGTACCACCCCCAGGTCATCACGATGGGGAAGAGCTACACGATGCCGTTCTATTCCGGGATCAAGGAAGGTGGGGTCGTCATCATCAACTCTGACGTTCCCTTGCTGTCGGATGAAGATATTCAGCGGTTGAAGGATCTCAACGTGGCGGTGTTCTACATTAAGGGCACGCAGATCGCGCTGGAGGTCGCGGGCACGGAGTTGTCCACCAACATGACCATGATCGGATCGGCGGCCGGTATTACCAAGTGTGTCTCTTTGAACGGGCTCGACCTGGCGCTGCAGGAGCGATTCGGGAAGAAGTTTGTGGCCTCCGGCGGCACGGCCACGCTGGACGAGGCGATCAAAAAGAAGTTTGCGAAGAAGGAAATGCTGCTCCAGAAGAATTTTGCGACGATGAAGCGGGCCTACGAGTTGGGAGCGGAATGGGCCGAGAAGAATAACGTGGAATTGCAAGTGGCGGCGATGGCTGCCTAACGAACGAGGACACCGGACGCATGTACAACGTCGCGCAAGTGATCGAAGATAAGTGCGTAGCCAAAAAGGGGTGCCGCCTCTGCATCATGTATTGTCCGGAGGCGAATTGCCTCGACCTCAACGTCACGAGAATGGTGGCCGAGGTCATCATCAATCGCTGCAAGGGCTGCGAGCTCTGCGTGGTCGTCTGCAACGCGGCCAAACACATGGCGATCGAGATGCAGGCGGTCAGCGCCGATGGGTCTCTGATGCATCATAAAGGTGAATCGGCGGCTCTCGGACAGGCCTACCAAGGTTAACCCGCCAAGCGGGTGACCGAAAAACCCCATGGCGTCGCCGCTGTGGGGTTTTTTTATTGAGCCATCGCTCCACGCGGGAGGATTAAGGATGGAGAACGAGAATAATGTCATCAGGGAATTGATTGTGGAGATCGCCACGTTGATGAAGAACTTCCCGGACGCGCTAGAACGTCGCGCTGCCAGCATTCAGGCCACCGGGAAAGACCCTGCATTAGCCTCGAAACTCGAGAAGGGTGCAGACGCCATGCGAGACAGCGGCAATATCTACCTGACCTGGGCCCGCCACTACGCGGCGCTCTCCGAAGGCACCTCGGACGCAGCCGACCAAGAAGATGAAGCCGACTTCGGAACGTGACGTCCCCGAAGGCAGATCGGGCCTTTCCTAAAAAGATGACAGCGTTGTAGCAGTTTCTGCTACAATCATCCCACTGTATGCCCGGATTAGAAGGAGGTGTTCGCGTCAACTGAATATTACTAATTGCGTTCCCCGGTAGCTCAGTTGGTAGAGCGGCCGGCTGTAGGGATGCGTGAACGGTGGCTGAGCGGCGCACATACGCTGATCGTCGAGAGTATCTGATCCAAGCTGTCCGGAAGCGGCGAAAAGAGGTTCGCCGCAAGGCAATACTTTACAAGGGCGGCCGTTGTCAGAGATGCGGGTACGAGCGGTGCGTTGAGGCCCTCGAGTTCCATCACCTGGAATCGTCAGACAAGGATTTCGGGATTTCCAGCAAAGGCTATACCCGGAGCTGGGATAAGATTCGCGAGGAGCTCGAGAAATGCGTGCTGTTGTGCGCCAATTGCCATCGGGAAATCCACGCCAGACTGCAGCTTCCACAGGAAACTGTGGTTGTAAAATCGGGTGAATTCAGGGAAGCCTGTCCCGAACTTTTCAGGATTCGGAATGGTAACCCTGAGCGAAGCCTGCCGAAGGGCCAGAGCGTAGGCAGGAACGTGCAGAGACTAGAGGCTGAGGAGCCTGTCCCAATAAGGCCTCACAAGCGCCCGACACCCTCACCAGGTTTCAAGGCGGGTGAAGAGATAGTCCGAGCCCAGTAGAAATGCTGGGGCACTCGTAACCGGTTGGTCGCAGGTTCGAGTCCTGCCCGGGGAGCCAACCTTTCTTTTAGCTCCAGATCATTACAAACCTTAAGCCCCTCAAGCAGTACAATTCGGGGAGCTCATACCCAAGGGGCTCCCCGACTCTGCTTTTTGACAAAATGTATGAACAGATCCGATGGAAGCATCGCGCAAAATAAATGTTCCCTATCCTCTTTGGGAAGCGGGATCCTTGTGGTGATGCTTCTTGTCTCAGGCTGCTCACAGTTGGATCTCCTGAAACAACGCACCGAGGCCGGGTTTAGCGCAGGGCCTTCAATACGAGTAAGTTTTGATTTTCGCAAAGGGGCCCTAGGATGGGAGGGGGATTTTTCCGATTATTCGATTGCGCAGGCGGATATGCAGTTGGAGTCTGGGCTCCGGCGATTGCCTCGGGAACTCAATACCGACGTGACAGGATTTTACATTCATGGGAACAATCGGCATCATGACCTCTTCATGTTTCTCAAGCGCCGTCTTGGACCAAGTGACGGCATCAGAAAAAAGCAGGACTACGTGGTCACGTTCAGGCTGTTAGTAGCCTCGAATATTTCCGGCAATTGCATCGACATGCATGGAACTTCCGGCGAGGAGGTGTATCTGAAGGTAGGAGCCTCCTCGACGATGCCGGTCGCGATACCCAAGAACGGAACGTACCGAATGAACGTGGATAAGGGGGAGCAAAGCACAGGAGGCAAGGATGCCTCACTGGTCGGAAGCATCGCCAACGGCCTGCGGTGCAAGGATTTTTCCTCCCGCTATCATGTGCCCTACGTGTCACTAGAGCGGCTCCATCGACATCCATTCCCCGTCAAGGCAAGCAGTACCGGAGAACTCTGGCTGCTCGTCGGCATTGATTCAGGGTTTGAATCGCTCACGGGCCCCTATTACCAACAGATTGACGTGGAGTTGACGCCGGTCACAGGTGACGCACTGCCTACCGGGAGTCCGAAGTAGCGCAAGCCTATGCCTGCCGGTATCGCCTCCATGGACTTTGAGCCTCATCCGCTCCTCTCCCACCCGCATCTCATGACCGTCTTTCCCCGCTTCTGGCCGCGCGGCCGTCTGCTCGGGGGACTGCCTTCCCAAGCAAGACTCTTCGCAGTGGCGTTGCAGACTCAGCTCCTCGGCTATTGCCATTGGCAGCGCGATCCGAAGCAACACGGGACAGTCATCCTGGTTCATGGTCTGGAAGGCTGCAGCGAGTCGCATTACATGCACGGAATCGCACGAAAGGCGTGGCGGGCCGGATTCAATGTGATCCGTCTCAATCAACGCAACTGCGGCGGGACTGAGCACCTCACACCAACCCTCTATCATAGCGGCCTGAGCCAGGATATCAGAGCAGTCGTGGCCGAGCTGTCGGCCCACGACGGCTTAGGCGCCTTCTGGGCCATCGGCTATTCAATGGGCGGGAATCTGGTCTTGAAAATGGCGGGAGAAGTCCGGTCCGAGTTGCCGGCGCTCCGGGGCGTCCTCGCCGTCTGCCCCAATATTGACCCAGCCGCATGCGTCTCGGCGTTGGAGCAGCCGACGAACTGGGCCTATCAACGACATTTCCTGAAACGCTTGAAGGCGCGGTTGCAGCTGAAGGCTGCGTTATTCCCGGGCAAGTTTGATGAGTCGCGCCTGGCCGGCATTCGCACCCTTCGCAAGTTTGACGAGGTCTACACCGCCCCGGACGGCGGATACAAGAGCGCCGACGACTATTACGATCGGGCCGGCGCCCGGCATGTGCTGGCTTCCATCCAAGTTCCGACCGTCATCATCACGGCCCAGGACGATCCCTTCATTCCCTATCGCATGTTCGAGTGTGCTGCTATCAAGGCGAACCGCCGGATCAGGCTATGGGCTCCGACACATGGCGGCCATTGTGGGTTCGTCCAGCACCCTCGGCCTGACGAGGATGTGTACTGGGCCGAAAACCGGCTGGTCGAGTGTATGGTGAAGGAGGCCAATGGTCCGCGGAACGGGGTTGTAGGAGGGCGTGATGCCTGAACCAGGTGGAGTCGCAACATTTGTTGGAGAGATCTTGCCCAGAGTCTATCGCTTTACCATGCACGACGATCGCATTGATTATCAGAGCGATAGCTACGCAGTCATTGAGAATGGTCGCACCATCCTCATTGATCCCCTTCCAATGGGCGATCAGGATCTGAAACAGCTCGGCCCCGTGGAGGCTATCTGTCTGACCGCCTCTTGCCATGAGCGGTCAGCCTGGCGATATCGGCGTTCACTGAAGGTCCCGATTTATGGGCCCCAAGGCGGGATAGATTTCGAGGAACCGCCGGACCACTGGTACATGGCCGGAGACCAGCTACCGGGTGGCCTCCTTGCAGTCCACGCACCTGGGCCGACAGAGGCCCATTATGCCTTCTATCTTGAACGAGACGGGGGCGTCCTGTTCTGCGCCGATCTTCTCACGAATGGGGAGGGTGAGGGGCTGGCTTTTGTGCCGAGTGAATATCAGGATGAGCCGGCGCGCACCCGCGAGAGTGTCCGACGCCTGTTGGACCTGCGGTTCGAGACACTCTGTTCCAACCACGGAGCACCCGTCACTTCCGGCGCCAAGGAGGCGATGGCTCAAGCGCTGGCACGAGATCAGGCTGAATCACGTTCCTAAGGGAAGCAGGATGCGCAAGGGATGGTCGCTCTATCAATACGAAGGGCAGTGGCGCGAAGAGACATTCCACGAGGCTATGCTGTCAGAGACGTCGCTCGTGATCGAGCTTGAGCGAGATGGTGACACCGTAACCCTGACCACCGTGTCAACGGACGGTGTCAGGTATCGAGGTGACTACCGCTACCGGGAAGGCAGCAACTCGAACGGTGAGGTGTGGTTGGAGCGTTACCAGGGACCAAACGGGGCAGTCTTTGTCGGAGAGTGGAAGGAGAGCGACAAGGCGAGGGGCGAGTGGATTATCAAGATCATCCAGTCCGACTAAGGCATTCAGTGTTCAGCGTCGGTAGCCCTGTCTCAAGACGGCAGGTGCTGCCGGGGTTTGCAAGCAAGGGGTTCGGCATTGGGAAGGGCTGACGCCCCGGGGGGTTGGAAGACCGACCAGTTGATGACACAGGCGGGGAAGGACCGCGCATCGAGAGTGCGTTCCTCTTTCTCTTCCGGCGGGCTTTAGGCCAGCAGAAGGTGCACCAGTTCGCCGCGGTCGAAGGCCCGGTTGTTGCTGAGTTTAGCCCCCCAGGCCGTCAGCAAGGATCACCCACACTGCCTAAGACCCAATCAATCTCATCATACTGGCCCTCGCAGTATTCAGGAACCTCCCCAGCCCCATCCGTGAGCGTGGAACGGCTCTTTTTAGCTCCCTCCCTCCCCCAGCCTGCTCACAGTCGGAACGGAACTATAGATAAAACAAGGCAACTGATCGAGGCTGTGACACCACTATGATGGTGCAATGACATCATGAGGAGGTCAACTTTACAGATACCAATAAAGTGGTACAGTGACACCATGAAGAAGTTAACCTTGCGTTTAAGCGAGACGCTGCATATCGCACTTAAACAGCTCTCCTCACAGGAAAACCGCTCCCTGCATGGGGAGATTGTATATCGCCTGAAACGAGCGGTCGAATCCAGGAGGAATGCCTCACTCAAAAAGGAGTCGGACCATGCTGAATGACACCGAAGTCAAACGAATCGTTGAGGCCATCAGTGAATACAAGGAACTGGTCCAGCAGTCCAGCGACATGCGTGACCAGTTGGAATCGCTCCAGAAGCGTTGGAATTCCTTGAGACAGGAACGGGATCAAGTCCGAGCCAGCCTGGATACGATTCACCAAACTCTGTCGCAGGTGAAAGTCGACTACCAAGCGATGATGAAAACCATGACCGATCTTTCCTCAACGGAAGACACGGTGTTGGACAATGTGAAGTTCCTGCTCGACGAGTTGACATCGCTGCTCAAGAAACACGAAATCACGAAATAGCGCCCATCCCGGAGGTTCAAGAAAGGCCATGGCGACCAACATATCAATTCCCTTGTTGAAAAAGACATCCACTCCGTTTACCGATGAGAGCCGGATACAGGCGGAAGGCCAGAAAGACGGGGAGAAAAATATCCCTCAGATGGGATCGTATGTCGCGGCGCAGTTTGAGCAGGCCTTGATCGCTCATGGAGAACAAGCGGTCCAGCGGATCTACGAGAAAGCGTCGCACCGAATTGCACAGCTTCAACCTGTCTTCCAAGCCTGTCAGAAACGGTTGGAGGAACTTAGCGCCAGGCTCAAGCCCATCTCCGAGTTATACGAGGCCAGGAAGAAGGAATTGGGACGGGACGTCTCGATTCTTTTTCCATCCATCCTACATTTGGCTCTGATTCTGTTCCTGGCAATCGGCGAATTTCCATTGAACACCGTTGTCTTTCGCTTGTTCGGCGAAGCGGAATACCTGACCTATGTCATGGCCTCCACCCTCGCCATCACCATCCCTCTTCTCGGGCTGTTCATCGGCATCCACATGAGGCATTCGATCCCACCACTCGCTGGCAACATCCTGATCGGGATTCTCACCCCGGTTGCCGTGGGAGCAGCCCTGTTTTCGATCAGCGTGCTCAGAAATACCTATATCTTCGCTCAGGTCTCCCCGACCAGTGCCATGACGGTAAATCAAGACAAACTCGCGTATTCGCTCTTCGCGCTCAACACCCTCGTGTTTTTTGCAGCGCTCGTGAGTTCATTTTTTGCCCATGACCCTGACGAAAAGCTAGAC
>JBOHOI010000020.1:0-19312 GCA_050731155.1 Nitrospiraceae bacterium
CCCTGTCCGCTGCGCTCACGTCAAGAACCAGGCTCGCGGTCACCGGGAATCTATTCCGGGAAGACCGTTCTTTCGGGACCACGCTCAGCCTGGCCACCCGCACCATCGGAAGCGCGGCGGTGGGACTCGAGGGTGATACGAGGCAGGGTGACCATTGGGAGACCAAGCTCTTTGCCCAGTGGCAAACCTTCCGGAACCTGACTTCTCAAGTGACGCCGACCCCGACGATCAGGCTGAGCGAATTCCAGGACAGAATTCAGGTCATTCCCAGCAACGATTTCGGCGGGTTGGCCCAGTGGACGGTGCAGATGGCTCCCCAGCATCGCCTCGTGGTCGGAACCGATGCGCGGGCGATCCTGGGGCAGTCCGAAGAATCAATCTTTACGATGACCGGCGCGATGGGACGAAGGCTGGCGCAAGGGAAACAAGTGGGCTGGGGCCTGTTCGGAGAATGGATCGCCACGCCCACTGAAAAGTTGACCGTGATTCCGAGCTTCCGCACGGACTGGTGGAAAAACTTCGATGGCCGGATCGAGTCGGAGCAAGGAGCCGCCAAGGTGCCGCGCGACAACGTGGAGAACGTGCTCAATCCCAAGCTGGCGGTCCAGTACCGATTGACGGATGGTGTCACAGCCGGCGCTTCAGTCTATCAGGCCTTCAGGGCACCGACCCTGAACGAATTGTACCGGGGCTTCAGCTTTGGGGGCTTCACGTTTCTCCCGAACGAGACTTTGACTCCGGAGCGACTGATCGGAGGAGAAGCCAAGCTCGAAGGAGAGCTGCTACAGAACGAAAAGTTGACCTGGCGAGCGACCGGACATTACGACGAGGTGAAGGATCAAATCCTGTTCGTGACCCAAGGGCCCCTCAGCGCCCTGCGCCAGAATGTGGGACGGACCAGGACCCTGGGTGGTGAACTCGACCTTCGTTTCAAGGCTTCTGAATCCCTGTCGCTGAATGTTGGCTATGCCTACGCCGACTCCGCCATCAAAAGCTTTCCAGGAAACGCTTCGCGCGAGGGCAAGCGGGTTCCCAATGTCTCCCGTCATCAAGCCACGATCGGGCTGACGCTTGGTCACCCAGACTGGGTTGAGGTGACGATGATGGGTCGGTACCTCTCGCGACAGTTCGCCGACGATCTGAATACGCAGGCCATCGCTGATTTTGTGGTGCTGGATGCCTCGGCGCAGAAGCGCATCGGAAAGGGGCTGCGCCTGTTTCTGAACGGCGAAAACCTGACCGACCGGCAATACATCGCGACCCAGACCGGCCCGATCAAAACGCTCGGCGCTCCGCTGCTCGTGCTGGGAGGCCTGCGGCTGGAGTACTAGGGACAATGATGAATGCGGAATGATGATTGATGAACGGTGAATGATGAGTGGTAAGAGTCTTCTCCGACATTCAGCAATCAGCATTCATCCTTCAGCATTTGCTACCGCGGTTCATCCTTGTCGCCGACATCGGTGAACTCTCGTTCACCGAAGATGGCGGTGTCGTGCGTGTAGTGCTTGAACTCGAGGAGGTTGTGAGAGGGATCTTCCAGGAAGAATGTCAGATGCTCGATCTTCGTACCGGGATAGCGACGGCGCGGTTCCTGATAAAACTTCAGTCTCTTGGCCTTCACCCGATCGACCAGCGCCTGCCAATCTTTCTCGGAGGTAAAGACCAGCCCGAAGTGGCGCGGGTAAATCCCCTTCTGGCGTTCCAGCTTCTGTGACGTCAGTTGAGCCACAAGCTGATGGCCGGCCAGCCCCAGCGTCACGGCCGATTCGGACTCACGCCCCAGCTCGCACCCCAGCCCCTCGACGTAAAACTGCTTCGTCGCAGCGAGGTCATTCACCGGAAAGGCGAGGTGGAACAGGACACGGTTCATCTTATTCACCGTGCAGGTTAAGGTTGAGGCTTAGGTTAAGCATACCCTTCCACCAGTCCAGGTCTCAACTCAACCTGAACCTCAGCCTTAGCCTTCCCCTCAGAACCGGTCTGCCACCACCGGCTTGCCCGTGCCGCCCCAGTAGCCAGCAGCCATGCGCGGCGTCGTATGCCGGATCGTGAAGCGGCCATCTGGGGCCAACACGAGCGCACCAGCCGCCCCTCGGATGCGGGTGACTAGCTTCTTCAACACCAGCCAAGCCGCCAGGGCGGGACTGGCTCCTGCGGCCAGCCGGTCTACGATTTCCTTCGCCACCGCGATGCGAATGATCCCTTCACCCACGCCGGTCATCGAAACGGCTCCGGCGCCGTTATCCGCATAGATCCCGCACCCGATCAGTGGCGTGTCGCCCACGCGCCCGGGCAACATGAGGGCGATCCCGCCGGTTGAGGCGCCGGCCGCCACGGTTCCTGATCTGTCCACTGCGACCGCCCCCACCGTCTCGAGCCCCACCGTGCGCCGTATCCTCATCGCACGATACAGGTCCAGCGTCTTTTGCGTTGGGCCTGATGCCTGCTGCGGACGAACGGCCTTAAATGAGATGCGTCTGGGAAACGGTTGACGGCCCAGCTTGAGCTTGAAGTAACGGGCAAAGCGCGTGGCAGGCTCGCCGACTAAAAGAACGTGCTCCGTCTCTTCCATCACCAGCCTGGCCGCGGTGATCGGGTGGCGAATCTGCTCGATCGCCGCGACCGCCCCGGCCCGAAGACGGTAGCCTTCCATGATGGAGGCATCCATCCGCCGCACACTGTCCAGTTGGAGTCGAGAGCCGACCCCAGCATTGAAGAGCCCGGACGACTCAAGAACCCGGATGGTCTTCTCCACAGCTTCCACCGAGGAGACACCGCGACCAAGCACCTCATAGCCGGTGACCAGCGCAGCGGCCAGACAGGCTTGTTGTGACGCGGTCATCACGCGCCTGCCAGCGCCACCGTGGGCGAGGATGAAGGGATGGGAGCGCTTCAATTCAGAAGGATGTCTTTGGCTTTCCGGTAGGTCGGGTCCTGCATGCGATCCAGGTCGGAGCGGACAAAGCCGAGCCCTGTGACACACAACTCGAAATTCTCCGACAACTTGCGGAACAGGGGCGTATCGGCACTGGACACTTCGCCCTGCATCTGCGCGACGATTCCGTATGAGCGTTTCCCGGTCTTCACATAATCCACGAGAAAGTCTTTGTGATAGATCAAGCTGGCGCTCTTCAGCCTCCGCAGGTATTCGGGGAAGAGCCCGGCCATAAACAGGGTAAAGTCGCCGATATGGCGATGAACTTCCCGCTCCCGATCAAGCGACTGCGCCTCGAGCAACACCTCCGATTCGTACAGCATATCCACCACGGTGTCGACCCGTTCTCCCTGCTTATTGCGAATCTGATAGAGCTGGTCAGTATGCGTGAATTCCACGAGCAGATTGGAGACATATTGGGTCACATTGAGGTCGGGCCACCCCAGATGCTGAGCGAAGCTCTTTGCGGTCAAGGCGCCGAACAGTCGGCGCAGTGGATGATGCTCAGAGATCCGAGTCACCATGTCCACCTCCCTATACCTTCCTATCTAGTATGCCAGCCAATCCAATTTCTGGCAAATCGCCCCAAGGCCCTGACCGAGCCTCATTTTACGCGAACGGGGTCATCATCCGCCTTGGCTGTCCAGGATAAAGGTCACCGGCCCGTCATTCTCGAGAGAGACGGTCATGTAAGCGCCGAACAGGCCGGTCTCCACGGCGAGCCCACGCTGTTTGAGGCCGGCGACCACCTGCTCATAGAGCGTGCGGGCCACATCCGGAGGAGCGGCCTGGTCGAAGCCGGGCCGACGCCCCTTGTCCGTGTCGCCCAGGAGCGTGAATTGCGAGACAAGCAGAACCCCGCCGCCCAGCTCCGTGAGCGACCGGTTCATCTTGCCCTGCTCATCGCTGAAGATTCGCAAGCCCGGAATCTTCTCAAGCATATAGCGGACATCCGCCTCCCCATCCCCTTTGGCCACACCGAGCAACACCAGCAAGCCTGCGCCGATCTGTCCCACGACCTGGTCATCCACCTCCACCGAGGCGTGCGTCACGCGCTGAAGCACCGCTTTCATAACGTCACTGGAAATGTCGCAAAGTCGAAAGTGTGAAAGTCTTCACGTCTCAGACTCGAGGACTTTTCGACTTTCAGATTTTACGACTAAGCTGCTGAAGCGTTCCCTCAAGCTGGAGCAATCTCCGCTTGGTCCTGAGTCCGCCGGTAAAGCCGCCCAAGGAGGCGTCGTGGGCGACGACCCGATGACAGGGTATGACGATTGGCACAGGATTGTCCCCCAGGGCGTGCCCCACCGCTCGCGCATATCGTGTCCCGCCGACCCGAAGTGCCACCCATTTGTACGATCGGACCCGTCCATAAGGGATACGGAGGATCGCTCGCCAGACCCGACGCTGGAATACAGACCCTCCGGACAGGTCAATCGGAAAGTCCAGTTCGCGCCGTTTCCCCTCAAGAAAACCGACCAACTGTGCGCGAGCCTCCTTCACAAGAACCGTAAGGCGTGAAGGGCACCCGTTGCTCCGGAGAATGCAACGGGTCCCCGGCGTCAGGCGAGACGTTTTCCCCTTACGCCTCACCCCTAACGACTCACGGTGGAGTGTCGCCTCGACCGCGCGGCGCGAGACATGCGGCAGGACAATCCGACACACTCCAGCACGGGCGCCTTTTCCGGAGGCTGCAATCCCCATCCAGCCCCACGGCGTTTTGAACGTCAGTGACTTCTTCATGCTAACCTCCTTTCCTTATTCCTTGCCCTTCCTAAGCCGAGGCTTCAACATCCCCCAGAGCACGTCCAGCTCTTCGGAGTGCATCAGCGCGTGGGCACCGAAGTAGCCTGTGATGCTCAACCCGATGCCTACGACCAGCATGACCGCCTTGGCGATCCACTCCTCCGGCCTTGTCCAGACTGCAAGCCCGCTCACCCACAGGCAAGCCAGGACGACCGGCACGGAGGCAGCCAGGACGCGAGTAGCCGACTTCCCAACCGACAACCAGTCCACCCCGCCCAGCCGGCGGTTGAGCACTGCGACCAGTGTTCCGCCGTTCAGCATCGCCGCCAGTGCTGTGGCCAGGGCCAGACCGGCGTGCTGGAGCGGCTCCATCAAGAGAAACGACAGGCCAAGATTCGCCAGCACCGCGCCCACCGCCGCCAACGCCGGAGTCCTGGTGTCTTGGAGCGAGTACAAGGCCGCGACGATGATCCGGACACTAGCAAAGGCCCAGAGGCCCACTGCGTAGCAGAGCACCGCTGTGGCCGTGGCAACTGTGTCTGCGGCCGTGAAAGAGCCGTGCTCGAAGAACAGGTGCACGATCGGCTGTCGAAGCAGAATCAAGCCCAACATGGCGGGCAGGATGATGAACAGGATCATGCGCAGGCCGAACCCTAGCGTGGCCCGCAATTCGTCCAGTGCTCCTCTGGCCGCTTGCGCCGACAGGGTGGGCAGGATCGCCGTGGCCAAGGCCACGCCGAAGATGCCAAGCGGAAATTGAATCAGTCGCATCCCGTAGAACAGGTAGGTAGGCCCACCGGCAAAGAAGGAGGCCAGGATCGTGCTGACGGTGATATTGACCTGCGTGACCGACAGTCCGATCAGCGAAGGCACCATTAGCGCCCCGATGCGCCGCACGCCGGGATGGCCAGGCTCAAACCGCAAGCCGAACAACATCCCTCGGAGACTGAGCCCCGGCAATTGCATGGCGAATTGAGCCGCGCCACCGGCGACGACGCCGACCGCGACCCCCAGGATTGGCTCTGGCAAGGTTGGAGAGAGAAACAGCGCGCAGCCGATGATGAACACATTGAAAAAGACCGGCGACAGGGCCGGCGCGGCGAAGGCGCGCAACGAGTTCAGGACCCCCATGGCCAGCGCCGCCAAGCTGATGAACAACAGGTACGGGAACATGATCCTGGTCAGCAGCGTGGTCATGGCCAGTTTGGCCGGGTCATCATGGAAGCCCGGCGCGAGCAGCCAGACGATGCCCGGCGAAGCCAGGATGCCGAGAAGCGTAATCAAGGTGATAATCGTCAGCAGCGTGGTGAACATGGCGCTGGCCAGTTCCCACGCATCGCGCTTGGCGCGAAGCATGTGGTACTCGGTGAAGACGGGAATAAAGGCCGACGACATCGAGCCTTCGGCAAACAGCTCACGGAGCAGGTTCGGGATGCGATAGGCGACAAAAAACGCGTCCGCAGCCGGTGTGGCACCGAAGAGGCGAGCAAGGACCATATCGCGGATGAAGCCGAGGACACGGCTGGAAAAGGTCGCCGCGCCGATCAGCCCGGCCGCCTTCACGACCGAATCGTTTTCGTCCTGAGCGTGGGCGGATGGGCTGGGCAGGATCACAGGATCGGACATTGCGGCGGATTCTAGCGGAACCAGACGGAGCAGTCTACCGGCCGAAAGACGGAGATGCTAAGATAGCGACGGTGTTCCAAACTGAGAGGGCTGTCAATGTCGCTTGAGCCGTCTTCGCGACGGCCCGGTGGGGTGCAGATCCGTCATCGCCTCTTGGGCATCTACCAAGGGAGTGCTATTGATCTCGCGTTCTGGCACCCCTCGTCCGGCATGCCTGAATACGGCTTGTGCCGGTTTGACACAGAGGCCAAGGCCCAGGCCTACATCGACTTCCTCTGTTCACCCGCCTGCACGGAACCGTTGAATCCGAAGGACCTGACCATTGAACCGTTCGACCGAGCGCAACACGAAAGCCTGATCAGCGACAATCCCATCCCCTCGGCATGGGAAGCGACCCCCTGACGAGCCAGGCTGCTGAAAACGGCCACCAGCGGCGTTCTCAGTCGCCTGAACCCCTCAACGTACACCAACAGTACGCCTCGGGGTCCACGCTCCTTGCGGCCTTGCTGGAGACCCTTTTGAGCAGCCTGGTGGAAATGGAGTGGAGGCATAAGGCAGGAATCTTACCCATCTTGGCCGGTTGCCTTCTGCCGGCTGAATGGCCTCTGGGTCTGTTCCTGTTCCTCAACGAACCGCTGGCAGGCCTTGCAGAGTTCGCCGTGTTTTTCGGTCATAAAGGTTTCGGCAATCTCGCCGCACCGGTCGCAGATCATGGCCGATTCCTCCTGCGCTGGGGCCTTCGTCACTGATCAAGGGATAAATGATCGGAAGAGAAGCTGTCAAGCGGCGCGTCCTCACGATTGTGAATCATCGACAGAAGGAGATCATCATTGAAACCCGGCTATCGCTTGTTGATCATGGATAAGGATGGAGTTCTGGTCTCGGAGTTCCAACTGACTGACCGTGACCTTGCCAATCCAGAAGGGTTTGTCGAAAGCCTGAAGCAAGCGATTGAAGAGGTGGAAGAGGAAGAGAGTTAGCGGAACCCGCTTGCTGGATCAAGCGCTTTCCGGCCACCCGAACCCCACACAGATTCTATCAATCGGCCAGCGCCTTGAAGAGCTGGTTGAAATCGGCTCGCGCGATCTGCACAAACACGCCTTTCGTCCCTCCCACGCACACAGCCATGTCACCGCCTCCGTAAGCCCAGAACTTGGGCGGCAGCCAATTCGCATTCGTGTACATGTGTGAATAGGCTTTGGCCAAGGTGTTGAACATGATGCTCACGGTGCTGCAGAACTGAGCGGTCATGCCTGCTTGGTCCTGGGGCATGGTGATGGAGGATCGGAAATCAACCAGCTCGCCAGCCACGGTGAACTCACCGGCCGCCATCACACCCTTGATCTGCATGAGTTGATCCAGCGTCGCCATAGGGCACCTCCCTCTGTGCGTGCTTCTGATGTGCTGAGTCCACACGACACTCACCAAAATCATACGCCCTCTTCCTTTGCTTGCGATAGCCCATCTGGTGCGGTACAAGAAAGGGGGACATGAAGAGAACCGAGCCAGGCCCTGGGCAGGAATCAGTGTGGGACTATCCCCGCCCACCGCGCCTGGAGCCCACGCCTAAACATCTTCGCGTGATCTTCAACGGGCAGACGGTGGCGGAAACCCGAAGGGGTCTGCGCGTTCTAGAAACCAGTCAACCGCCGACCTATTACTTTCCCCTGGAGGACGTCCGTCAAGAGCTATTGACGCGGACCGGGTATCGCACCCTCTGCGAATGGAAGGGCGTCGCGGTGTACTTCACCCTTCAGGTGCAGGGGAAGGTGTCACAGAATGCCGTCTGGAGCTACCCCAACCCGAGCGCTGGATTTGAGCCGCTCCGCAACTATGTGGCCTTCTATCCGATCCGGGTTGATGCCTGTTACGTTGCAGAAGAACCTGTACGTGCCCAGGAAGGCGACTACTACGGCGGCTGGATCACTCCTGATGTCGTCGGTCCGTTTAAGGGTGAACCAGGGACTGAGGGGTGGTAGGCAGAGCAGGTGGCATGCGGGCTTTCGCTTCCGCACCTCTCGCGGCGCCCCTTCCACGGCAGTCCGGAGTGGAAACCTTCCGGTATTCCCGTCGCCGTGGTCCGCGACCACGGTGCGGTGGTCAGTACCGGCTTTCCCTCTCCGGATGCCGGGTGGGGACCCCGCCGCTTCGTCAACGTGCGCTCCAGCCCGCATGCCACCTGTCCGTTGAGTAGATGTGGGAGTTAGGCTGTGCACTCCACTACTTCGGCGAAGTCCGCTCTAGGCCCTGCCGTACCTTCATGGAAGGTTTTGTAGACGGCTGATCCGGGGGCACTCCACCCGTTCAGAGGAGGAGAAAAGGGAATCTGATTTCGTATCCGTCGCAATACACCTTTTTGCCCAAAGAGATACAGATCAAACGGCTCCTAAGAAGACAGCCCCCACTACCAGCCGTATCGGACACATATCGACGCCGCTCCTGTCCCCGGAGTGTGAATAGGGAAGCGAAGGCTTCAGACACGATCCATTGAGCGTTCCTGGCGATCTTTCTCCTGTCGCACGCCACAATTCTAACTTGGTTTGAGCCTTGCCCAAATCTTTTTAGGCCCCCGCTTCGTCGGGACTGCCGATTGCATGACACGCTGCAGAGGCAGCGAAGGAACTATGGCTGGCTGATGGCAACCGATAAGCGACCGTGGGGGACACCATGCTGAACATGCTTTCGACAATGGTGGACATTGGAGCCTTTGACTACCTGGTCCGCAACAATTGGATCTCCCAAGAAGATTTGGACGCGGCCATCGCCGAGGTCTCAGGAGGGCCGATGGATCTTGAAACGCTTCTGATCGAAAAGTATCGGGTTTCTCAAGCGCAACTGGGGAAGTCTCTGAGCGACTTCTACCGCTGTCCCTTTATCGAGTTCAACGAGCGGAGGCTGATCAATCCCGAACTGCTGAAGAATCTGAACCTAGACTATCTGAAAAGGAATTACTGGATTCCCCTCAAGCGAGACCAGAATGACTTAGAGGTGTTGATTGACAACCCTCACGACCTGGACAAGCAACTTGATATCAGGCGAGCGTTTCCCGGTCTGACCATCCGCCCAGCGGTCGGGTTGCGTCGCGATATCGCACAGTTTTTACTCGCAGCGACCGACCAGGCGGACGGCTGGTCCATCAGCAAGATCCTTGACGAGCTGGTCAATGAGGCCCGGCTGGAGGTGCAGAGAGAGGCTCACGTCGCGCAGGTCACTGAAACCGATTGCGCGATCGTCCGGCTGACCAACCAGATCATCGTTGACGCCTACCGGCTGGGCTCTTCAGACATTCACATCGAGCCCTATTCCGACCGAAAAGAAACGGCCGTGCGCTTCCGCGTGGACGGCAGTTGTTTCCCATACATGAAGATCCCCGCGAGTTACCGCCGCGCCATTGTCTCCCGCTTCAAGATCATGGCCAATTTGGACATCGCCGAGCGTCGCAAGCCTCAGGACGGCAAGATCAGATTCAAGCTCGGAGGGAATAAGGAAATCGAACTCCGCGTCGCCACCATTCCGACTGCTGGACACAACGAAGATGTGGTCCTGCGTATCCTGACGGCCAAGGAGCCGATGCCGCTCGAGACCATGGACTTCTCCCAGCGCACGCTCGATGAGCTCAAGCGGATCGCGGAGAAGCCCTACGGCATCATCTTGTGCGTAGGCCCGACCGGATCGGGCAAGACTACTACCTTACATGCGCTGCTAAGCCATATCAACACGCAAGAGCGGAAGATCTGGACCGCCGAGGATCCGATCGAGATCACGCAAGACGGCCTCCGCCAGGTCCAAGTCCATCCGAAGATCGGATTCACCTTTGCAACGGCCATGCGCGCGTTCCTGCGGGCAGACCCGGACGTGATCATGATCGGGGAGATGCGCGACAAGGAGACAGCCGACATTGCGCTCGAGGCGTCACTCACCGGGCATCTGGTGCTCAGCACGTTGCACACCAACAGCGCCGTCGAGACCGTGATCCGCCTGCTGGACCTGGGATGTGATTCGTTCAACTTCGCCGATGCCATGCTAGGCGTTCTGGCCAAGCGGCTGTGTAAGCGAATCTGCACACACTGTAAAGAGGAGTACCGCCCGTCGCGAGCGGAGTACGAGGAGTTGGTCCATGGTTACGGGGCGGAATACTGGAACAGACTGGGTACCGAGTACGGCGACGCTTTCAGGCTCTTCCGCGGGAGAGGCTGCGAAGTCTGCAATCATACCGGCTTCAAGGGCCGCATCGCCTTGCACGAGCTCTTGCTCGGTACGGAGGACATGAAAGCCCTGATCCAGTCGAGAGCCAGGACCAACCAGATGCTCACACTCGCCCTCGAAGAGGGGATGGCCACCCTGGTGCAAGACGGAATTGAGAAAGCCCTGCGGGGCCACACCACCTACAAACAGGTCAAGGCCGTGGCGATCAAGTAAGGACCTTCAGAACCTTACACCGCAATCTCTACCCACAGAAAGGTGTGATTGGATGGGTTATGGGTGCATTGCTCGGCGAGGGGCGCGGTTGCCTGGATGCGGTCGATTCGCCTCCTCTATCGTGCAGCCGTAGTGCAGGGTTCGATCGGATAAGCCTCGCCTGGAGGGTTGGCGATCATTTCCTTGAAGCGCGTGTCCTTTCGCAATTTCTCCATCTCCGCCTTCACGAGGATCCGCGCAGCGTGCTTCAGGCAGACCGCGTCCTGTTCCTCGATCTCTAGTGAGGTCTTGATCCCCTTCACCGCCGCATAGACTGTCGGCGAGAGCCCCTGCAAGTCAGCGAATTGCATGTGGATCAGTGTGCCGTTGTTGTTCTCCAGCCAATTCCTGGTTCTATCGACCTTCTCCATACGCAGGCCAGCCATCAAGGTATCGTAGGCATCCAGAAAATTGGTGTCGATCACATAATCAACCATCTTTCGCGGATCTGGGTCCGACCGCTCTCTACCTTTCACCGGTGTATAGGCATCAATCAAGACGACGATTTTCGGTGCTTCCCTTCCCTTGGGATCTTTTCTGACCATGTTCTCCAACACGGTCCAGAGGGCGGTCAGTCCCAGGTTGTCATAGGTCCCACCATCAAAGAGATGGACATATTCCTTCCTGGCTACTGAAAAGTCCCTCAGCGTCACGTAATTGAACACTCCCGGAAACGTGGCCGAGGCCATCACTGCATAGGCGACTGGAAATTGATCGAAGTCTGATTGGAGGTCTCTAAACTCTTCTGTGGTGAACGTGAAGTCGTAGAGGTTCGCTTTGGGCTGGTTTGCATCTGCAGCAGCGTCCGGCTGCGAGGTAAAATTCGTCGCATTGATGAGCAGGTTCGGTCGTTGTGGATTCAGGTCATGAAAGCGAAACCCTTCGTTCCCTGTGAGGGACCTGTCAAAGAGATTGTCAGACAAGGTCTTGGCCATGATGTCAGTTCGGTCAAAATGAGTAAACCAAAACCGCACGATATTCTGTGGCCAGAACCAGTTCCCGAACCATTTCCGGATATAGTTCAATTCGAGCAAAGGAAACACGGTTTTCGGCTCCCATACAAATCGCGGGGGACCCTCGACGGTTGCCGGACAATTGTTCGCACGGTCGCAACTCAAGGCGTAGAAGGCGGACGTGAAGGATCCGCCTGACACGGAAGACATGACATCCACTTGCTGAAGCAGCCCGTACCGCTCCAATTCGAACAACACAGCAGCGGAAAACACTGCTGCACGGCTTCCCCCTCCGGATATAGCGATCGCCACAAAATTCAGGTCATCGCGCGGACAGCTCTCGAGCGGAAGGCGCGGCACGCTTTTCGTCTGGATGCCGGCGGGCTCGCTCTTAGACACCTTGAAGCTGTTCCGGCACTGCCAATTGATATCCCAAGGCACCTCAAGCGACGCCGTATCCGAACCGGATGGTACCTCTTCTGCCGAAAATTGACCCACCAGGCGCGCGCTTGGGAATTGCGTATTCGAGTGGCTGTAAAGAGGAACCAGACCGCACGCGTGAAGGAACAACGCGGCAGCAATTCCGCCCAAAAGACCAAGCCACAGCTTCATCATCAGTGCCTCCTCCGGTTTGGTGAGTACGCGCTGCCGCCAGGAACTAGATCGCAAATTCCGCCCACAGGTAGGTGTGGTCGGAGGCCTCCTTCGCTCTCCGCGGTTCGATATCCACCTCCACCTTCCTGCATTGCTCGGCAAGGGGCGCGGTCGCCAGGATGTGGTCGATTCGCCAGCCCTTGTTGGCTTCCAGCGAACTTGGCGCACGGTAATCCCAGAAGGTGTATTGCTGCCGGTCGGGATAGAGCTTGCGGAAGACATCTATAAAGCCCCAGGAAACCGTCTCCTGGTAGGCCCGTTTGGCATCCTCATGGAAGCAGACGTGCTTGAGGTGTTTTTCCGGGCTATGCACGTCAATGGGGGTTGGCGCCACGTTCATGTCCCCGCACCAGATGGCCGGCTTCTTGGGCGAGAGGTGTTTCTCAAAGTACTGGCGCAACCGCTTGAACCATTCGAGCTTGTATTGGTACTTCGGAGAATCGATCTCGAATCCTTGGGGGACGTAGGTGTTGATGATCGGAATGCCGTGCACGACCACCCGCAGCAGCCGCGCCTCATCCGGGTCTTTCCCATCATCGAGCCCATAGAAGACCGCATCGGGTGGAGTCCTGGTCAGGACGGCGACTCCGTTGTACGACTTCATCCCGCGGAAGGTCAGGTGATAGCCGGACGACGCGAAGGCGAGCGCGGGGAAGTCCTGATCCTGGACCTTGGTTTCCTGCAGACAGAGCACGTCAGGCCGGTGGCGCTCAAGCCACTCGATCACGATGGGGAGCCGCTTGCGCAGAGAATTCACATTGAACGTCGCGATCTTCATTCTATGATCTACAGCTCACGATGATGTACTCCCTCAGTCGGCAGGGGAAAGGGCGCTCATCATAGCACGGACATGACTCACCTGTTCAACGCGTGTACTGACCGGGCTCGACTTTACTCTTTCTGAACTGCTCAGATTTAGTTTTAATACCAGATTTCCATGCGAAGTCCTCTTCGATCAATCGGTGGATCGGGAGGGACCCGCTGAGCCTTGCCGTCGGCGATGCGAAGCGCAGTGCACGCCAGGGCGTAGGCATCGAGCAGGTCGTCAGGGGCGACCTGCCGGCGCGTGAAGGCTTTCAATCCGTTGACGAACGTTTGCCTGATCCCTCGGAAGAAGTGGCCGGGGGCTTGCTCCAGCGCGCGCAGTCGTTCTCGCCGGCCTCGCGCTGTTTTTTTGTTGAAGCGCATCGGATGGCCAGCCAGCGCCGTGAATGCTAGCTCTGGATGGGCTTCGTGTACCAGGTCCTGAAGCTCCAGCGTCATTAGGCGATCAACCTCGCGAATTTTCGGCAGGATGCCGAAGGCCTGGATGCTCAGGCTACGCCTCCGGGCATCGGCATAGTCTCTCGCCTCCAAGACGGTCCGGCTGGGCGGACTGAACACGCTGCTGGCGCGACGGCGGCCCAGTAGGCGTCGTGCCTCTTGGTCGCACGCACGTCCCCCTTGTTGCGGCGTTTCCAGCAATCCGATCGGAATATCGACGGCGATGACGGCTGGTGCAGGGGAAAGGGCAAGAACCTCCTCAAATTTCGTACAGAGTCGGACCTCAGATGACTGGGTCAGTTGACCCTGTTCTTCCACCAGAACCACCATCCACCCGGCCTTGCAGCCATCCACACCGGCCACACGCTGACCCATCTTTCACCTTGTCAGCGGACGAAGGTCTCTTTCACGCGCCTGGAGACCAGGAAGTACGGCACTCCGACCGCGCACACGAGCAAGGCGCCAGCCAGGTCGAGCTTGGATTCCATGTCTTCTTGACTCGTGACGGCAGGGAGCTGACGAGCCACGAAGTAGTCCCCGACATAAAAGAGGAAGGCGAAGACGAGAAAGCTAACAGCCAGGATGGGAACCAACCGTCTTTTTTGAAAGAACAAGACGGCGAGCACGATCGAGCCGACCAGCAGGACGAGATTCCCCACCAACTCGAAGAGCAAAATCGGGGCATTCAGGGGATGGTAGGCCTCTGTCCCGGGCCTTGTCAGAAGCGACCACACGTCCTTCGAAAAGGCCGGCAGGAGATCCGCCACGATAAACTCGGCGAGCCTGAGTGGAAGCAGCGCGATTCCAAGACCCGCGAGGAGCAGCCAGCCTCGTAGTTTGGGGGATTGCGGAGGGTGCGGGTCAGCTTGCCGCCTGTTACGCATGGGCATCGCTGAGACGAGACCTCAAGGTCGCCAGCGTCCCATGGTGAGCACGCCTACCAGGCACTCAGGGCTATGCGCGAAGGACTGGTTCTGCGGGATGCGCAGAACATTCCGTTCCTGCGCTTTGCGCGTGAAGAAACTCCAAGAGGCGTTTGTTCTCATGAGCCGCGCGAAGAAACTTGAATGAGATTCCCCTGTCGTTGACCGAACGGACGATCCCAGCCACTTCAACGGGAGGCTGCCGCTCAGCCAGAACGATCTGCAGGTAGAAGATATCGCCGGGTTTCACCAGCGTGTTGCTCTTGATGACACAGCCGCCCATCGAAATGTCCAGCACTGTACCCTCTCCGCGGACTCGGCCTCCCGAGAAGGACAAAAAGAGTCGGACTGGGATTCGCTTATGTTCTCGTCGATCCACGAGGTCCGTGGAATACCGTCGGCCCAACCGAAATGCCAGAAACCGGAGACTGCAACCCTGGCACCGAAAGGGGGAGACGAACAGGAGGCTGATAAGGCGCTCCGCGGTCGAGAAACAGGGGGTTCTGAGGACTGATTCGCTTTTGCACTGGGGACACTGAAGCGGCGCCGCCATTACTCAGCCTCTCTGAAGGATCGTTCTGGCCCTCTGCGCTCTATATCCGACTCGGCGGCCGGAGCAAGGGCTCAATACACATATTCTATCAGACCGCCGCACCTTTGTTGGTCTTTCCCGTGTAAAACGCCGATAGGAACCGACGCAGGATCGCCTGCTCCACGCGCGACGTGCGCTGCCCTGGCGAGGGAACGCGCAAGAGGAGGTTGATGCGCCCCGGCTCCGGCAAGTGAATCGTCACCCGCGGGTCGACCGATGGGGCGTCCAACCAGCTCTCTCCTTCCACCTGTTTCATGTGCCGACGCGCTTGCTCCAGGAAGGGTCCGCATTCGTCTCTGGCGGCATCCAGCAACACTTGCTCGGCCTTTTGCCAGTCGTCGTCGGCCGCCAGCGGGATCGTCATGACGTGCACGATGTAGTCTTTCATATAGGTCTCGTTGATCAGGGGATGACTCAGCAGGAGGCTGTTGGGAAAGACCACGGCTCGTCCGGTATATTGCTGCGACATCTGGCCCGGGCCGATCTCCAGCAACGTCGTCGTCAACCAGTTCTGATCCAGCACGTTGCCGCGCAGGCCATGAATTTCGATGCGATCCCCCAGTGAGTAGACGTTGGCTCCCATGCGAAGGACCGCGCCGCTCAGACAGAGGATCAACTCCTTGGTGGCCAGCACGAGCGCCACGGCGACGGCGATCAGCGAGACGGCAAACGCGTTGAGCTCGTGCGCCCAGATAAAGGTCAGCCCGATGACGAAGGTCACTACCATCGTGTTGCGGATGTTGTTCGCCCAGCGTCGTCGGCCCTCGACGGTCAGGCCTTGGTTCCTCGAGATGGAGCGAACGAGGACGGATCGCACGATCAGGACCACCGCAAGGAGCACGAGCGACTTCAACCCGTCCAGGATCAGGGTACTGTCTGACGTGGTAAGCCAGTCCATCATCGTGGCAACTCCCCTTTCATCCCTCCGTACGCCGGTTCAGACCGGAAACCGCGGGGTTCTTCACCCTGGATGCCTCTCTATCGCGCCAGCGCCTTTCGAATAAACGTCCCGAGCCGGCCGAGGACCAGGTCGGGGATCTCGTGCGCGCCCCGGAATCCCACCCATTCCACGGCAAGTCCGGCCTGAGCGAGCAGGTCGCGCAACTGCTCGGCCAGAAAGAACGGCAACAACGGATCTTGGCTTCCATGGCTCTGCAGCACCAAGAGCCCCCGCCGCTTCGGCATCAGCGGGACCCATTCCTCTTTGGCGATCAAGTTCCCTGATAGTATAGCAAGCCCCGCGAATGGCCGGTTCGTGCGAAGGACCAGATCGCAGGCGAGCATCGCGCCCTGCGAGAATCCTCCGACCATGAGTTGCTTCGGATCGGCCCCCAGGCGTCGTTGAGCCTCGTCCAAGAGTGCCGTCATCCGTGCTCTCGCCTCAGCCAGCCCGTTCGGAACCTCGCGGGACAGGTCGCGCGCGCGACCGGCGGCGATGTCGCGATTGCGGCGTTCCAGGTCCAGCATCCACCAGGCGCGTGATTCACCGAAGCCTATGTTCAACGACAGCGGGCCTTCGGGAAAGAGAAACCGCGTCCCTCTCGGCACGTTGAGCGCCGGCCAGAGGGAGACAAGATCGTCACCAGGCGCGCCGAACCCATGAAGGAGCACCACGAGCGGGCCGTCGCCCCCTCCCCTGCCGTCTGAACCTCCGGTCAGGCGGACCTGCAGTCCGCCAAGCCGCTCTAGTCGCATGGAGCAACATGGCTCCCATGGCACAAGCGGTCAATCTCCGCCCGCGTGGGGAGTGATTCTTGGGCCCCCCGCTTCGCCGTCGCAAGGGCGCCGGCGGCGTTGGCGAAGACAATGGCATCCTCCAGCGACCGGCCTTCCGCCAGGGAGCAAGCCAGGGCTCCGTTGAACGCATCCCCCGCCGCGGTCGAATCAATCGCCTGGACCGGATAGGCCGGAAACAGGCGAGAGGTGGCTGCGTCCCGCAGGAGGGCCCCACGCTCCCCCAACGTCACGATGACGCTGCGGGCTCCCTGCTCAACCAGCACGCGGGCTGCTTTGTCGGGATCGGTCATTTCGCTGAGAGTGTTCGCTTCCCCCTCGTTGGGCGTCAGGACGTCAACGAGCTTGAGCAGTGCCGGCGGCAGCGGCGTGGCCGGTGCGGGATTCAGGATTGTTAGCAGGCCCTGGGCCTTGGCGATCGAAAAGGCTTCCTGCACGGCAGCAAGCGGGACTTCGAGCTGAGCCAGCAGCACAGCTCCTTGCGCAATAAGGGGCGAGGCCCGCCGAACGTCCTCGAGGCTCAGCATCTGGTTGCTGCCCGGCGCCACGGCAATGAGGTTCCGGCCTCCTTCATCCACCAGAATGAGCGCGACCCCCGTAGGTTTTGTCGGATGCCGCTGCAGCCCTTCGCGGGGAAGGCCGAGAGCGGTGAGGTGCTGTTCAATGCGACGGCCGTAGTCGTCGGTCCCCAGCATGGTCAGCAGCACGACCCCGGCTCCGGCGCGAACCGCCGCCACCGCCTGATTGGCCCCCTTGCCACCAAAAGACTGATAAAACTCTCGCCCCAGGACCGTCTCGCCGACGGTTGGCAAGCAATCCACCGCCACCGTGAAGTCCACGTTTGCGGAACCGAGGACAATCACCTTCGGCATGCGCTACAGTCTCTCGGACCTTCCTATCAGCACGGCTACCGCTCTGACTCGTTCTTCTCTCTCCATCGCCTCAGTGAACTATACAGCGCATAGCCCTGCGCGAGCAGGCCAGTGACGATCAACCCCAGCGCGGTCGGCAACCAGATGGAGTCCGGATGCTCCAGGCCATGCATGCCCATCACAAATCCCAACGCGATCGAGACGATCCCCACGGGTCGGGCAATAAAGGCGCGATGACGAGGGGTCACCCGTTCTTCTCTTGTTCTGTGGTCCCCGTTGCCCACGTTCGTTCTGGCGCCGCTCCTGTCATAGGGAGGAGGAATTATGGGCTAGGGCGTGAGAAATGACCAGCGGGAAAAGGTTGCGGCCTGGCCTTGCTTCTTGTTCTTCGCATCAACCACATTCCACACAATGGCGTCTTCCACCGAGAAGCGCCGTCCTGTATCGGAGATGCGCACGCCTCGGTAGTCATCAATGAAACCCCGCGCGGTCGCTCGCGCGAGCATCCGTTCGCGTTCAGCCTGGTTCACCGGTTCCGCCGTCAGCCGTGAAGGCGTCCTGGTAAGCTGCTCCCAAGTCATCTCCCAAAGTTCCAGAGCCATCCGATTCCCATAGTTCAGCACAGGGTCTTCCTCGGTTCCGTGGGAGACCACCACGAAGGGGGCGGCAAAGAGCGCCTGGGCCTGGGCCTCCGCGCTCCCCGTCCGTTCCATCAACTCACGACCGGTCCAATGGCGAAAACTGTCGAGGAGCAGTTGGCTCCACTGCACGATCGCCGGCTCTTGCCACAATGCAGGGGGAAAACGAGGAGGAGGGCTGACCAACTCTCAGCTCGGGCTTTTCGATGGGCTGAGAATCATGTCGAGATCCTGCAGCCCGATCCTGGCTCGGTCGGTATAGGTCTGGTAGGCTGCGCCATTGTAGGTCGCTAGAACCCGCTGATAGGTACCACGGGCCTGCTCGTACTGCTTTTTCAACACAAAATACTTCGCCAAGGACAACCAGTTCTCCGCCGCCGTCTCGCTCGCGGCTTTCACTTGCATCCAATCTCGATCCACTTGATTCGTCGCCGTTTGATGGGCACGCCGGCGGATGCCCGCCTCCATGTCGCGGGCCAGGGCTTCGACCTGCTCATTCTCGAGCACCGCAGCGGTCACGCGATCCGCTTCTAAGTGCTCGTAAAAGGCGCGGACATGGGTTTTCATCGTGCCGGTTCGCTGCTGATAGACATCCTGGGCGCAGCCCCACAGCAGGAGAGCGAGCATGAGCAAGAGGGTGGTTGCGGGAGAGAGGCGCATGGGACAACCGTGTCAACATTTTAACACGTCGCTGCGCCCGCTTTGCAGGTTATTTTTGCCCTTACTTTCTCATCTGGCGAGCATAGAGCGGCTGGCCGGTCTTGCCGACCAGCGTCATGACGATGTCGCCCTTCTTGAGAAAGGCTTTTTGCCGATCATCCGCCCGATCCCGCGTCATAGACACACAATGCCAGGTTTCCGACGCGCCGGCAGAGTCCTTCGCTTGGATCGTGACCATCCCCTCCTGATTGAAGG
>JBOHOI010000021.1:0-19161 GCA_050731155.1 Nitrospiraceae bacterium
CCAACCGGCCGCCGACAGCTCCTCGGGGTTTTCGGAGTCTTCTGCTTTGGCCTCCCCCGTTTCACCGCTCCCTGCTTGGGCCATGTCCTGTTTGTCACCACTCCACTCCTCACTGCCGATCGCGTCGCCCTCTTCAGTGTCCCCCTCCACCTCTTCGAGCATCGGGTTTTCGTCCAGATGCTGTGCCAGAGTCTGCTGAAGCTCCAACCTAGACAGTTGCAACAGCTTAATCGCCTGCTGCAACTGCGGCGTCATGATCAGCTTCTGACTCAGCCGAAGGTCAAGCCGCAGTTTCATGCCGATCCTTGTGTGGGTAGCCCTGCGTCACAGCTTGAAGTGTTCCCCTAGATAGACCGCTCTGGCGGTGGAGCTGTTGACAATGGTATCGGGCGAACCTGACTCCAAGATATGGCCCTCGTTGATGATATAGGCCCGGTCAGTAATGGAAAGGGTCTCCTGCACATTATGATCGGTGATCAAGATTCCGATCCGCTTCTGCCTGAGACGCGTCACGATCTGTTGGATGTCAGCCGTTGCGATCGGATCTATACCTGCGAAGGGTTCATCAAGCAGCAGAAATTGAGGGCGCGTGACCAACGCGCGCGTAATCTCCAACCGACGCCGCTCCCCGCCGGAGAGCTGATAGGCCTTGCTTGTTCGGAGAGCCGTCAAGTCCAGCTCCTTGAGGAGGGCTTCGAGTCGGTGGGCACGTTCCTCTGCAGGCGAGTCCAGCATTTCCAGAATGGCCAGGATGTTCTCCTCCACCGACAATCGCCGAAACACGGACGATTCCTGCGGCAAATACCCGATGCCCCGTCGTGCGCGCTTGAACATCGGCAAGTCGGTGATCGCTTCTCCATGAAGCAGAATGGTGCCGGCGTCGGGCTGGCACAATCCCACCATCATGTCAAAGATGGTGGTCTTGCCAGCTCCATTGGGTCCCAACAGACCGACCACTTCACCGGCCTGGACCTCGAGACTGACCCCTTTCACGACCGCTCGTCCTCTAAAGCTCTTGGTCAGCCCGACCGCCACCAACCGTTCATCCGAGAGCGGCATGGACGTGGCCCCCACTCGGCGAGCCTCTTCAGAGCCTACAGCTTCGCAGGGTTGCATCAGCGCACGGCTCCCCCATCATTCTCAATCATCACCCGGGATCCTCCTTCCACGACGCTTCGCTCTTCGGCCAGATACATCGTGATCTGTTTTCCGGTGACACGCGTTCCTTTCTGCCAAGCGACCGGATCACCCGTCAACACGATCTTCTCTTCATCCTGGTAATAGACGGCCTTCCGGCATGTGGCCCTTCCATCAGCCTTCTGGATCCTCACCCGCCCGGTTGCCTCGATCATGCTCACGGAACGGTTCGCCATAATCGGCAGGGTATCGGTACCAGTGCGCGCGCCTTTCTCGACTTCCGCCGCCTCGTTCGATCCCGGAGTTTTCTGATCGCCCGGCTTGGCTGCCGCAGCAGGCTGATCGCTGGGCTTGAATGAAATGACCATCGCGTCGGAGTGCACGACCAGGGTCCCCTTCGTCAGCACGACGGCCCCCTCAAAGATCGCCTTACTTTCCTGATTCCGAACCGTCATCTTCTTGGCCGTGATGGTCGTGCTGTTCCGCGCGTCAGAAAGAGGCTTGGACAGGCTGGTCTCCGTTGCAGAGACGGTCGCTCCCCCGATGAGAGCCAGCAGGCCGATGCTACTGCACAATTTCCACGCGAACATCTTGCAGAACCTGGAATTCTTCCGTGTCCAGTTTCCCAACCAAGCCCAGCCCTGTCACTTCCAACCCGTGCCCCGACATGGCGACCGGATCGTCCGTGCTGATCTCACGGCTCGCATCGTTCCACGCAAGGTGATTCGTGTAGATCGTATAGCCGCTCTCCAGTTGAACCGCGATCAGGCCGGTACGCCGGGCAAGCACGAAATCCCGCTTGACGGTATCAATCGTTCCCTCATCTCCCTGCAACCTCAACTCCCGCCCCTTCTTCCCATACAGTGTCACCTGGACTTGGTCGAGAACGGCTCGATTCTCGGTTTCGAACACACGAGCGCGCTGGGCTCGAACCTCCCACTGGACCGCACCGGCTCGGGATTGCATGAACGTGAACTGGTCAATACCGGCATCGGCCCGTTCGAGGGTCACCGGATTCGCCATATTGGACGAGGAAACTGATTCCGTACGAGTCATCAGGAGGTACACCAGGAAGGAGGTAAAAATAATGCTCAGAACCAGTAACCCGCCACGGATCCAACGGTGCCACATCACCTGCGCCCACATACGTGCCCAGTGTATAAATTCGACTGGCACGATATTAGCATACAGAGACCACCAAGTAAATCAATCCAAGGCCTTGGAAGCTGCAGCTTCTGACTCAACGCAGGGTGATGACAGCAGGGATACGACTTGCCAGTACTACTGGGGAGAGAGAGGGGACCGCGCGGTCAGAGAAGGATCGTCAGGAGGAAGCGTGGCTCTCAGAGGAAGGGGCTTTTGAGCCTGTCGCCGCTGTGGTTTACGGTTTCTTCGTCTCTTTGCCTGCATCAGCATGCCCCGACCCGGTCTCAACCGTCCCCGCCCGTTTCGCAACCAGCTCGATGGCAACTAGCTTGGCCGCATCCCCCACCCGGCGCCGGGTCTTGATCAGACGAGTGTAGCCCCCGTGGCGATCGCGAAACCGCTCAGCCACCTCGCCGAACAGCCTCGACACCACGTCTTTACTCCGAAGAAAGCCAAGGGCCCGGCGTCGAGCGGACAGGTTGCCTTGCTTACCGAGCGTGATCATCCGCTCAGTGAATCCTCGAATTTCCTTTGCCTTCGCTTCGGTGGTCTCAATCCGCTCCTGGTCGAGCAGGGACGTCACCAAGCTCCGAAACAACGCCCGACGGTGCTTCGTCTTTCGTCCGAGTTGCCTTCCTTTTTTCCTGTGACGCACAGTTTCCCTTGCGCTCACACGTCATGTTTCGCGCCGCCGTTCCCGGTCGGCTGCGCGTCGAGTTTTGTTCCGAGGCTAAGTCCCATCTCGGCAAGAATTTCCTTGATTTCATTGAGCGACTTCTTGCCGAAGTTTTTGGTCTTCAGCATCTCCATTTCCGTCTTCTGCACCAGATCAGCGATCGTCTTGATATTGGCGTTCTTGAGGCAATTCGCCGCCCTGACAGACAGTTCGAGCTCATTGACGCTCCGGAAGAGATGCTTGTTGACTTCTCGGGCTCGCTCTTCTCTTCGCGCCTCAGGCTTTTCCTCACCAAGTTCCTCAGGATGGATGAAAATATCGAGGTGGTCGCGCAGAATACCTGCCGCTGTGGAGAGGGCGTCCCGAGGCGTGATGCTTTCATCGGTCCAGATCTCGAGCGTGAGCTTGTCGTAATCCGTGACTCGGCCGACCCGAGCGTTCTCCACCTGGAAGTTCACCCGTTTGATTGGGGAGTAAATCGAGTCCACGGCGATGACGCCAATGGGCAACCCTTCCTCCTTATTCCGCTCGGCCGGAACATAGCCACGCCCAGGCTTCACCACCATCTCCATGTCCAGCGTCGCTTCCTTGTCTAGCGTGGCGATATGGAGATCCGGGGTGAGAATGGTGACATCCGCGTCGTGAATGATGTCCGACCCCTTGGCCTCTCCCGGACCTTTTTTCCGGAGACGGATCGTCTTCGGCTTGTCAGTGTGCAGCTTCAACCGCAAGCTTTTTACGTTCAGAATGATCACGGTGACGTCCTCCGTCACCCCTGGGATCGTTGAAAACTCGTGCAACACGCTCTCGATCCGCACCGTCGTCACCGCCGCGCCAGTCAGGGACGACAACAGCACACGACGCAGGGAGTTACCGATGGTCGTCCCAAATCCTCTCTCGAATGCCTCCGCAGAGAACTTGCCGTAAGTCGGGGACAGCGTTTCTTTGTCGACTTCGATCCGCATCGGGATCTGAAAGTCCTTCATCGCCTTAATCATGGTTCCCCCTTCGCCTCGTCTCGTTCGCCGGTAAGCCCATGGGCCGTTTCTTTGCCTGCCCATGACCACAGCATCGGGCCATGCGCTACCTGGAATACAATTCGACCACCATTTGCTCGTTGACCGGTAGCGCGATCTCCTCCTTGGTCGGAAGGCCACGAACCGTTCCCCTGAACGCGGCCTTGTCGAGTTCCAACCAGCCGGGGATCCCCCGTCCATCTACCGCCTCGAGCGCCGATCGGATAGGAACGAGGTCACGACTTCGCTGACGGATTTCGATCTGATCGCCGACTTTCACAACTAATGCGGGCACATCGACCTTTCTCCCGTTCAGGAGGAGATGTCCATGGTTCACCAGTTGTCTTGCCTCCTTACGCGAAGAAGCGAAGCCGAGCCGATAGACAACGCTGTCCAGCCGACACTCCAGCAGCTTCAATAAGTGATCGCCCGTAATACCAGCCTGGCGTTCCGCCTTCGCAAAGACCCCGCGGAATTGCCGTTCCAGCAATCCGTAGATGCGCCTCAACTTCTGTTTCTCGCGCAATTGCGCGCTGTATTCAGAGGAGCGCTGGCGCCCCTGCCCATGTTGCCCAGGCGGATAGCTCCGACGTTCGATCGCGCACTTTTCAGTCATGCATCGAGAACCTTTGAGAAACAACTTCTCGCCTTCTCGTCGGCACAGCCGACAGACTGGACCTCGATACTTGGCCACTGCTTCCCTCCTCGTTAATCGTTATTCGTTATTCGTTAAACGCCCGGAGGCTCTGCGCGATTAACGTTTAACGATGAACGTGCCTCTCAGACTCGCCTCCGCTTCGGCGGCCGACATCCGTTGTGGGGAATCGGCGTGACATCACGGATCAGATTGATCCGAAGACCGGCCCCCTGCAGCGAGCGGATCGCCGACTCGCGTCCCGAGCCGGGTCCATTCACATAGACATCAACCTGCCGCATCCCATGCTCCATCGCCTTCCTCGCCGCGGTTTCCCCTGCCCGTTGAGCAGCAAACGGCGTACTCTTGCGCGATCCCTTGAACCCTTGATTGCCAGAACTCGCCCACACGACTGTGTTGCCGCTCATATCGGTAATGGTGACAATCGTGTTGTTGAACGAGGCCTGGATGTGGGCGATCCCGCTCTGGACCGTCTTACGTTCCTTTTTTTTCCCTTTCTTGACGCTCATGTCCAGCTCCTACTCTGTACGCGTGACGCGTCGGTTAGGCACTGCCCACGGTGGTAGCAGGTTTCCGCGCTTTCCCGATGGCCGCGCGCTTCCCCTTTCTCGTTCGAGCGTTGGTCCTGGTCCGCTGCCCTCGGACCGGCAGGCTCTTCCGATGTCGGAGCCCGCGATAAGTGCCCGTGTCCACCAAACGCTTGATGCCCATCGAGACCTCCTTGCGAAGGTCTCCTTCCACCCGGTGATCACGTTCGATGACTTCTCGCAATTTGACGATTTCCTCTTCGCTCAGGTCCTTGACACGGGTCGCACCGCCAACCCCGGACTTCTTCAGAATCTGCAGAGCGGACGCACGACCGATCCCGAAAATATAGGTCAACCCCACATCCACCCGTTTTTCTCTTGGTAAATCCACCCCGGCAATCCGAGCCATTTTTCCTCCCGTTGGTCGAAATCGTGAATCGTTATTCGTGAAGCGTTAAACGCGATTCGCTTGACTCGTTCTTACGTTTAACAGTTCACGTTTAACGATCAACGTCCTTACCCTTGACGTTGCTTGTGCCGAGGATTCTCACACAGAACCCTGACCACACCTCGCCGACGGAGGACTTTGCACTTTGAGCAGATCGGTTTGACCGACGACTTGACCTTCATGACGAAAACCTCTTCAAGGTAAAAGTAAAAAGGTAAAAGTAAGGTGGTATTCACCTTTGTGCTCGTACTTTTTCCTTTTACCTTTCTACTTTTTACTTAAACCGGTACGTAATCCTCCCCCTCGTCAGATCATAGGGGGACAGTTCCACCGTGACCTTATCCCCGGGAAGAATCCGAATAAAGTGCATCCGCATCTTCCCGGAAATGTGCGCCAGGATCTTGTGTCCGCTGTCCAACTGGACTCGGAACATGGCGTTCGGAAGCGTCTCGGTGATCGTCCCTTGAACCTCAATGACGCCTTCCTTCGGCATGTCACTCTGCCCGCTTGCTTGCTCGGATCACGAGGGTCCGTCGCCCTACAGTTTCGTGAGGATCCTGGGTGGACCGCTTGCCTGAATGGCAATGGTGTGCTCAAAATGAGCCGACAGACTCCCGTCTCTCGTCACCGCCGTCCACTGATCCTCGAGCACGCGCACCGCGCTTCCGCCCACATTGATCATCGGCTCGATCGCCAGCACCATCCCCACCTGGAGACGCGGCCCCTGCCCCGGTTTGCCATAGTTGGGGATCTGCGGCTCCTCATGTAACTGCCGACCGATGCCATGGCCAACAAAATCGGTCACGACTGAAAACCCCGCCGCTTCCGCGTGCCGTTGGATCGCATGAGAGATATCAGACAGTCGATTGCCCACGATCGCCTGCTCGATTCCCTTATTGAGGGCTTCCTCCGTCACGCGCAGAAGCTCCGCCGTCCTGGGGTGGATGGCACCAACTGGAACGGTGACGGCGGAATCGCCGTAGAATCCGTCAACGATCGCACCAAGATCGAGTCCGACGATATCCCCTTCCTGCAGCGCCCGCTTTGACGGGATGCCGTGCACCACCTCGTCGTTGACCGACGCACAGAGGGTCTTGGGATAGTTTCGATACCCTTTAAAGGCAGGCACTCCACCGCGCGCGCGAATGAACTCTTCGGCCAGTCGGTCCAACTCTTCCGTCGCCACGCCCGGACGTACCTCCCGCTTCAGCGCCTGCAGCGTCTCGGCAACCAGCTTGGACGCTCTCGCCATCATCTCGATTTCGTCCTGAGTCTTGAGGATGATCACGACAGCCCCTGCGCCGTCAGCAGCCCAACCATCCGCTGGTGCACTACCTCGACCGAGCCTGACCCGTCGAGTTCGGACAGAAGGCCTTTTCGCCGATAGTAGTCGATGAGCGGCGCGGTCTGATTCTCGTACACCGCAAGCCGAGCTTCCACGGTCTCTCTTTGGTCATCGCTTCGCTGAATGAGCTCGCCCCCGCACCGGTCACAGACGCCGTCGCGTTGCGGACGAGCGAACTCCACGTGAAACACCGCCTGGCATTTTGCACAACTCCGCCGCCCACTCAAGCGCCGCACGATGTCCTCTCGCGAGACGAGAACATTGATCACTCGATCAAGTCGTTGCCCTTTCGAATCCAACGTGTTCGACAGTGCTTCGGCCTGCGGCACGGTCCTGGGGAATCCGTCAAGGAGAAAGCCCGCCGCGCAGACCGGCTCGGCCAGCTTCTCCTTCACAATGCCCACGACCACCGCATCCGGCACCAGCTTTCCCTGATCCATGCAGGCCTTCGCTTCAAGCCCCAACGCGGTCTTATTCCGGACCGCTTCCCGAAGGATATCTCCGGTAGAGATCCTGGGCCGGTGGAACTTCGAAGCCACCAACTCCGCCTGTGTCCCTTTTCCGACCCCCGGCGCACCGAGAAAGACCAATCGCATGAGGGGTCCTCAGCCGCTCCGCCCCTTCAGCCGCCCCTTGGCGAGGAACCCTTCATAGTTTCTCATCAACATATGCGACTCGATTTGCTGGGCTGTGTCCAGGCCGACCCCGATCACGATCAACAGCGACGTCCCTCCAAAGTAGAAGGGGACGTTCAGCTTATAGATCAGGAATTCCGGGATCACACACACGGCTGCCAGGTAAATCGATCCCCCGAAGGTAATACGCGTCAACAACTTATAGATATAATCCGAGGTCCGTTGTCCTGGGCGGATGCCGGGGAGGAACCCTCCGTATTTCTTCATGTTATCCGCCATGTCCACCGGATTCAGCACCACGGCCGTATAAAAGAAGCAGAAAAAAATGATCAGCCCGACATACATGATCGTATAGAGCAACGAGCCAGGCGAGAGCTGGGTGCCTATGGACTGCACCCAGGGAACCTGAATGAAGCCGGCGATCGTAGCCGGAAACGCGATGATCGATGACGCAAAGATCGGAGGGATGACGCCGGCCGTGTTGATCTTCAGCGGAATATGGGTACTCTGCCCTCCATAGACGCGTCGTCCGATCACTCGCTTGGCGTACTGTACCGGGATCTTCCGCCGACCGCTTTCAAGAAAGACAATCGCCGCCACAACCCCCAGCATAATGAACACGAGCGCGACCAAGAGCACAAAACTCAATTGCCCCACGTGATACAGATCGAAGGTCTGCGCGACCGCGCTGGGAAGTCGAGCCACAATGCCCGCAAAGATGATCAAGGAAATGCCGTTGCCGATCCCGCGCTCGGTGATCTGCTCCCCCAGCCACATAAGGAACGCCGTGCCAGCCGTCAAAGTGATGACGGTCATGAGGCGGAACGGCCAGCCTGGGCTCATGACGAACGCGCCCTGATTCATTCCCTCTAGACCAACGGCAATGCCAAACCCTTGGATCAGCGCGATGCCGATCGTCCCAAAGCGGGTGTACTGGATGATCTTCTTCCGCCCGCGTTCACCTTCCTTAGCCAGCTTGGCCAGATGAGGAATCACGACGGTGAGCAACTGCAGGATGATCGACGCGCTGATATACGGCATGATGCCGAGCGCAAAAATCGTCAGTCGTGACAGGGCTCCGCCGGAGAAGATGTCCAGGAACCCGAGCAGCGATCCGCCCTTCTCCAGCAAAAACTTCGAGAGTTCCTCGTTATTAATACCGGGAGTCGGGATGTGGGCTCCCACCCGATAGACCGCCAGCATCGTCAGCGTGAACAGGATGCGGGTGCGCAGCTCCGGTATTTTCAGGATATTCTGAAAACTGGTCAGGAGTCGTTCAAACACCGTGGATAACCTCAGCCCTTCCCCCGGCAGCCTCGATCTTGGCCATCGCCGATTTGCTGAACTTGTGGGCTTGGACAACGAGTGGCCTCCCAACCTCTCCGAGACCAAGGATCTTCACTGGCTGAGTCTTCCGCTTGACGAGCCCTGCATCGATCAGAACCTGGGGCGTGACTTGCTCCACCGCACCGAGCGCCTTCAGCGCCTTGAGGTTCACAATGGCGTACTCCGACCGGAACGGATTGTGGAATCCATACTTGGGCAAGCGACGGACGAGGGGCATCTGTCCTCCCTCGAATCCTGGTCGCTTCCCGCCTCCAGACCTGGCCAGCAGTCCCTTGTGGCCCTTGGTGGCCGTTTTCCCGTGACCAGAGCCAGGCCCCCTGCCGATCCGTTTCCGCTTCTTCTTGGCCCCGAGGGACGGAGCCAGTTCGTGTAACTTCATTGTGCTTCTACTTTCAATAGATAGCCGACCTTGTGAATCATCCCCCTGACTTGTGGGCTATCGCGATGGGTGACGGCCTGGTGAAGTTTCCGAAGTCCAAGACCACGGAGCACGAGCCGGTGTCGATAGGGTGTCCCGATCGGACTGCGTGTGAGCGTGATCGTAAGCATCCCGCCTGGCGGAGCAGCCTTTGCCATATCCCTACCCTACCTGCTCCCGGCGAATGCGCACCACCTCGTCAGGATCCCTGAGCTGGCATAACCCGTCCAGGGTCGCCCGCACGGTGTTAAAGGGGTTCCCGCGCCCCAGCGTCTTTGCAATGATGTTGTGCGCGCCGGCCATCTCTACCACCGCACGCACGGCCCCGCCTGCAATGATGCCGGTCCCCTCCGACGCAGGCTTGAGCAACACGTGTTCTCCGCCAAAGCGCCCGTGGACCTCATGAGGAATCGTCCCCCCCCGAAGCGGAATCCGTACCAGATGCTTCTTGGCATGTTCGACGGCTTTTGAAATCGCGACCGGCACCTCGACGGCTTTCCCTTTGCCGATCCCCACCCAGCCCTGGCCATCCCCCACCACGACCAGTGCGCAGAAATTAAACCGCTTGCCGCCCTTGACCACTTTGGCGACGCGGTTGATGAAGACCACCTTGTCTTTGAGACTGAGCTCCTCAGGGTTCACTCGCACGAACTCTTACTCCTCTCATCGGCACGTTGCTGACCTGCATCCTGTGAACCAATAGCCAGCCCGCCGGAAGCTGGACTTGGTATCATCACACTCGATCAGAACCTCAGCCCCCCCTCGCGCGAGGCTTCGGCCAGCGCCTTGATGCGGCCATGGTACAACCGTCCTCCTCGATCGAACACCACGGCTTCGACCTTGGCCGCCTTGGCACGCTCCGCCAACAGCTTCCCAACCGCCTTCGCGGCCTCGACGGTGCCGCTTGACCCAAGGGACTTCCGTAATGCCTCGTCCAGGGTCGAGGCTGCGACCAGCGTGCGTCCCTTCGTGTCATCAATAAGCTGAGCGTAAATATGACTCTTGCTTCGAAACACATTCAGGCGTGGGCGGGCTTGCGTCCCAACGACGCGCTGACGGACGCGCTGCTGCCTCCGCTTGAGCGCCCGTTTTTTCTCCAAGGTGGTCATGCCGTCACCTTACTTTCCGGTCTTGCCCTCTTTCTTACGGAGCACCTCTCCCGCATACCTGATGCCCTTCTGCTTATAGACGTCAGGCGGCTTGATCCGGCGGAAATCCGCGGCGACCTGACCGACCTTTCGTTTATCAATCCCGCGAATCGTGATGATCGTCTGCTTATCGACCTTCGCCTGGATGCCGGACGGAAGAAGGACTTCCACCGGATGCGTGTATCCCACGCTGATATTGAC
The DNA here is from genome assembly GCA_050731155.1 of Nitrospiraceae bacterium. GTDB lineage: Bacteria > Nitrospirota > Nitrospiria > Nitrospirales > Nitrospiraceae > NS-7. The sequence goes on from JBOHOI010000021.1 coordinate 10,700, forward strand.
CGCTTGCCCCTGGACCTGCGCCTTGTACCCGACGCCCGTGATTTCGAGCGACCGCTCATAGCCCTTTGTGACACCCTGGATCATATTGTTGATCTCGGCGCGGACAAGCCCGTGAAGAGCCCTGACGTCGGCGTCGTCGCCTGAGCGACTCACCTGCACGCGACCATCCACCACCGCCACTCGTACAACAGGGACAAGCGTCCATTCCAGACGACCCAGCGGTCCTTTGACCGAGACCAGATCACCGGAGACGTTGACGTCCACCCCTGATGGAATCGGAATCGGCTTTCGTCCGATCCGTGACATGATTCTCTTCCTTAAATTCTCCGTTAGGTGGCTGGGTAGTCCCCACTGCACGCATCCAGCGAAGACTCCTTCCACAGCGGCCCCCTTTTCAGGCGGGGCGACCGGGGGATTCCTACTGCGGCCGTCCAGCGAGGGCCTTCCGAGGCCGCGCGCTGCGGGAGCACGGGAATTCCCTGGTCGCCCCGTGCCATCCCCATCTGAGCACGCGCGGCTTGCAAACACAGGGGCACCCCAGCCCCCTGCGCCCACCTACCAAACCTGACAGAGGACTTCGCCGCCCAAACCCGCGCGCCGTGACGCTTGATCGGTCATGACGCCCTTGGACGTTGAGAGGATCGAAAGCCCCATGCCGCTCCGCACCCGCACCACATTCCGCCTACCAACATAGACGCGTTTGCCGGGCCTACTGACCCGACGCAAGGCGGTGATCATGGGTTGTCGCTCTCCCACGTAGCGCAACTGAATCCGCAATGTCGGCAGTCCATCGACACTGATCTGCTCATAGCCACGGATGAATCCCTCAGCCTTCAGAACCCGGAGCACTTCAGCCTTCAGCTTGGAAGCCGGCGCTGTCACTGTCTCATGCCCACGCCTGGCTCCGTTTTGAATCCGAATCAGGAGATCGGCAATTGGATCGGTCATCATGTGTCGAACCCCGTCAGAACAATTGTTTCATTGCCCCATTGGGACAATGAGACAATGGAAAAATACTTTGAGGCTACCAGCTTGCCTTCGTCACGCCGGGGATTTCCCCGCGCAGGCTTAAAAATCGAAAACAAATCCTACACATTCTAAAGCGCCGCAGAAAGCCTCTGACGCGCCCGCAGAGAGGACAGCGGTGATAGGCCCTCGCCTTGAACTTTGGTTTGGCCGCCGCTTTCAACCGCAAGGCTTTTCGTGCCACGTTCTATCTCCACTTCGACGACGATCGGGAAGGGTGGCGGTAATCGCTTCTCCTCACCACTCATACCTCGTCATTCATGAGGTCCGGAACGGCATGCCCAGATGACGCAATAACGCTTTTCCTTCGTCGTTCGTCTTTGCCGTCGTGACAATCGTGATGTCCATCCCGTGGATCGATGCGACGCTATCGTACTTGATTTCCGGGAAAATCAATTGCTCCTTAAGCCCCAGCGTATAGTTCCCTCGCCCGTCGAACGCCTTGGGAGAGACCCCCCGGAAATCACGAATCCTCGGTAACGCCACGCTCACCAGCCGGTCGAGGAATTCATACATGCGATCGCTTCTGAGCGTGACCTTGACCCCGATGGGCATCCCTTGGCGAAGCTTGAATCCAGCAATCGCTTTCTTGGCTTTGGTGATGACCGGCCGCTGCCCCGTCACCACACCGAGCTCGGTGCTGGCGCTTTCCAACAACTTCACGTTCTGGATCGCCTCCCCCATCCCGACATTCAATACGATCCGCTCCAGCCTCGGCACTTGCATGGGGTTCTTGTAGGAAAACTCTTTCATCAAGGCCGGCACGACCTGACGACGATAGGTCTCCTTGAGACGGGGCGGGAGCTTGGGGCCATCATGCGCTTTCCCGGCCTCTTTGCCCTCGTCTTTGCCGGCTGGGGGCGCCTCCTTTTTTGGAGCCGCTTTTTTCTCCACCGCTTTGCCAGCTGATCCTTTTTCAGACCTGGCCATGACTTCTCCCTCTACCCCCTTCAACCTACTCAATCACTTCCTTGCACTTCTTGCAGATGCGGGCCCGTCGCCCGTCTTCCAGCGCCTTGATCCCGATGCGCACCGGCTTCTGGCAATTCCCGCAATACAACATCACGTTGGACAGCGCCAGGGGCGCTTCCCGCTCCAGGATACCGCCCTGCCGGTTCCTCTGACTGGGCTTGGTATGGCGTTTGATGATGTTTAGCTTCTCGACGGTCAGCTTCCCCTCCATCAGATGCAGGGACAGGATCTTGCCGGTCTTCCCACGTTCGCGGCCGGCAATGACCATGACGGTATCGCCCTTCTTGAGTTTCGTTGTCGAGACCGCTTCTCCAACCATGCCAGCGAATCCCATCCGTTACAGGACCTCGGGTGCCAACGAAATGATCTTCATGAATTTCTTCCAGCGCAACTCTCTCGCTACTGGACCAAAGATGCGCGTGCCGATCGGCTCGCCCTGAGCATTGATCAGGACGCAGGCATTCCGGTCGAACTTGATGTAGGACCCATCTTCTCGACGGACCCCTTTGGTCGTCCGGACAATCACGGCCCTGCTCACGTCTCCCTTCTTGACCGTCGCCTGTGGGATCGCTTCTTTCACCGCGACGACGACCACATCCCCCAGTGAGCCATACCGTCGCTTCGATCCGCCGAGGACATGGAAACACATCACCTGCTTGGCCCCCGAGTTGTCGGCTACGTCGAGATAACTGTAATTCTGGATCATGACCTGGTTCCTGTGGTCGACTATTCCGACCGGCCCCGCTCCAGAATTTGTACGACCCGCCAGTGCTTCTCTTTGCTGATCGGCCTGGTCTCGATCAACTTGACCCGGTCGCCCACCTTACTCAGGTTCTGCTCATCGTGCGCCTTCAGCTTGGTCACCCGACGCATGAACTTCCGATAGAACGGGTGCGGGACGAACCGGTCCACCGCGACGACCACGGTCTTATCCATTTTGTCACTGATGACGTTCCCGACCCACTCCCGTCGCTTCTTGACTTTGCTCCCCATCCCGTTCATCCCCTGCCCTTGCCGGTCGGTGCCGCACTGGTCATCGCATTCTGGCGCAGAACCGTCTTCACCCGCGCGAGGTCATGCCGCGTCTGTCGGATCCGCATGGGATTCTCGATCCGTCCAGTGGCAAGCTGAAACCGCAGGTTAAACAGTTCCTGCTTGAGCTGCTGCGCCTTCTCGACCAGCTCCGCATCGGCCATGTCTTTGAGCTCTTTCATCTCCATGGGCTTCTTCCTTCTCAGGCCGGCCTGTGTCGCGGACTAGATCGCTCCACGGGCCACGAACTTCGTCGCAACCGGCAGCTTGTGCGCAGCCAGTCGCAAGGCCTCCAGAGCCACCTCGCGGGTTACCCCGTCCATCTCGTAGAGGATTCGACCCGGCTTCACCACAGCCACCCACAATTCCGGGTTTCCCTTCCCCTTGCCCATCCGTGTCTCGGCCGGCTTCTTGGTGATCGGTTTGTCCGGGAAAATGCGCGTCCAGACTTGCCCACCACGTTTGACGTATCTGGTGATCGCAATCCGGGCCGCTTCAATCTGACGACTGGTGATCCGCCCAGGTTCGAGCGCTTTCAGACCAAACTCGCCGAGCGTGATGTGCCCGCCGCGGTATGCTTTCCCGCGCATCCGCCCTTTCTGCATCTTTCTGAACTTGACCTTCTTGGGTGCAAGCACATCCGTTCTCCGATATCAAAGGCCCCCGGCTGAGGAGTTGACCCTCCCGCCCACGGCGGTCGAGTCGGCATCCACTTCGGCTTCCTCTCTACCTGCGATCGAACCCGCTTTCGGCCTTTTCCGGGAGGGTGGGAAGCGCCTCTCCTTTATAAATCCAGGTCTTCACCCCGATCTGTCCCATGGTCGTATGTGCCTCGGCAAACCCAAAATCGATGTCGGCGCGGAGGGTATGCAGAGGAACACGTCCCTCGCGATACCATTCGGTCCGGGCAATTTCCGCACCACCCAAACGCCCCGCACAGTTGACGCGTATACCTTGCGCACCGAGCCTGAGCGCCGCCGCGACGCTTCGCTTCATGGCTCGACGAAATGCCACCCGCTTTTCGAGCTGCAGGGCGATGTTCTCGCTCACAAGTTGAGCATCCAGCTCGGGCTTTTTGATCTCTTTGACCGTGATATAGATCTGGGTGCCGTATTGCTTCTCGAGAGAGGCTTTCAACTTATCGATTTCCGCGCCCTTGCGCCCAATGATGATGCCAGGCCGAGCGGTATGAATAATGACCCTGGTCTGATCACCAGACCGCTCGATCTCGACCTGTGAGACACCGGCGTGGTAGAGCTTTTCCTTGACCATCTTGCGGATCTGGATATCCGCATGAAGGAGCTTGGTAAACTCTTTCCCCGCATACCACCTCGAACTCCACGTTCGGTTGTAGCCTAATCGGTATCCTATCGGATGCGTCTTCTGTCCCATAATTTCTGTGCGTCCCTCCCGACTTATTCCTGCCCCCGCTCGCCTGCCATCCTCATCGGCTCACTTTCGTGGTGCGGTTCCCGATCCCTCGACAACGATCGTGATATGGCTGGTCCGTTTGTGGACCGGATTGGCCCGCCCCATCGAACGAGCCCGAAAGCGCTTGTACGTCGGGCCGCCATCCACGTAAGCCTTGGAGACTCTCATCGCGTCGCTGTCACCCATTTCCTTTTGTTCAGCGTTCGCCACCGCTGATCGCAGCACTTTTTCTACGACCTTGGCCGCCGACCGGGGAGTATATTTGAGCAGGGTCAGGGCATGCGGAACCTGCTGCCCACGGATCAAAGCGACCACAGCGCGAGCCTTCCGCGGAGCTATCCGCACGAATCTCAGGATCGCCTTCGCCTCCGGCATCTTGGAACTCCCGTTATTCGTTAAACGTGAACCGTTAATCGCAAGACGTCGAATGCCCCGATCCGGACTATTGCACGTTTACCGATTCACGAATAACGGTTAACGTCCTACTTCAGGGGCACGGCTTTCTCGGTCCTCGCAGCTCCATGACCTTTGAAGAATCGAGTCGGAGCAAACTCGCCCAGTTTGTGACCGACCATGTTTTCGGTCACGAACACGGGGATGAACTTTTTTCCATTGTGAACCGCGAAGGTATGGCCGATCATGTCCGGAATCACGGTGGAACGCCGGGACCAGGTTTTGATGATTTTGCGGTCCCTCGTCGCGCTCATCTGCTCCACTTTCTTAAGCAGATGGGCATCCACAAACGCTCCTTTGCTGACCGATCTGGGCATCGATGTCTCCTCAGCCCGCTTCTATCGTTTTCCCTTCTTGCGCCGCGCGATAATGAACTTGTCGGTGGCTTTGTTCTTCCTGGTCTTGTACCCCTTGGTCGGAAGCCCCCAGGGGGACACCGGATGGGGATTCCCCTGACCGGACTTTCCCTCTCCGCCTCCATGAGGGTGATCCACCGGATTCATGGCCACCCCGCGCACGTGCGGTCGCCACCCTTTCCATCGAGACCGTCCCGCCTTCCCGATCGACACATTCTCATGATCCAGATTGCCGACTTGCCCCACCGTGGCCATGCAGGTCCCCAGGATTCGGTGCATCTCCCCTGACTTGAGACGAATCTGCACGTAGGCTCCATCACGACCCATTACCTGCGCAAAGCTACCGGCGCTCCGGATCAGTTGCCCCCCCTTGCCGGGTTTCAGTTCAATGTTATGGATCGTCGTCCCCAAGGGCATGTTCGCCAGGGGAAGCGCATTGCCCGGCCTCACCTCGACGTTCGGACCAGACAGAACCGTATCGTTCACCGCCAGTCCGAGCGGCGCCAGGATATACCGTTTCTCCCCATCGGGATACTGCAGGAGCGCGATCCGGGCAGACCGGTTGGGATCATACTCAATCGCCGTCACTCTCGCCGGAATGCCCATTTTGTCCCGCTTGAAATCCACCCGCCGGTAGAGCCGCTTGTGGCCGCTGCCGCGAGCCCTGATGGTCATACGGCCATCCCTGTTCCGTCCACCGGAACGAGGATGGAATTCCGTCAGAGTTTTCTCTGGTTTTTTTCTGGTCAGATCTTCACCGGACAGGACAGTCATGGCCCGTCGTCCCGGCGAAGTCGGCTGATACTGTTTCAACCCCATAACGCTTCTCTTCTCACCACTCGCTCGACGGACGGGCGGGGCTGACTCCTACTGCGCATCGAGCTAGCACCGTCTCCGTGCGCGCGCTCTGCGAGCACGGGAGTCAGCCCCGCCCGTCCTGTCCTTTACACGCCCTCGTACATCTCCAACTTCTCGCCTTCTTTCAACGTCACGATGGCTTTCTTCCAATCAGGCTTTTTGCCAGCAAACCGGCCGAGCCGTTTCGTTTTTCCCATCACGTTCAGGACGTTCACGCGCTCGACTCTCACCTTAAGCGCCGACTCCACCGCCCGCTTAATTTGGATGCGGTTCGCCTCAGACCTGACCACAAATCCGACCTTGTTCCCGCTCTCGCGCATGGCCGTGATCTTCTCGGTCAGTAGCGGTCTGAGCAGCACGTCGTGGAGCCCTCGTTTCATGACCAGACCTCCTGCAGACGCGGCAATTCCCGCTCCGGGATCACGATCGCGTCGTACCGCAGCACATCATAGACATTGAGTTCCTGTGATTTCACCAGTTTCACCTGGGGAAGATTACGAGCAGCCCGCTCCAGATCGGTGGCACCCGCACCGATGACGATCAGTGTCTTGGCGGGAAGCCCCAACTGAGTCAGCGTCTTTGCAAGCAGTCGCGTCTTCGGCTCTTCGATCCTCAGATCCGACACGATGAGGATCCCGCCAGCCGCCAGCTTCGCGGACAGTGCCTGGCGCAAGGCAGCCCGATATTTCTTCTTCGGAAAGGCAAAGGCATAACTGCGCGGCCGAGGACCGAACACCGTGCCGCCGTGACGCCATACGGGCGAGCGAATGGACCCGGCTCGTGCGCGGCCTGTGTGCTTTTGTTTCCAGGGCTTTCTCCCGGACCCACTGACCTCCCCTCGCCTCAAGGTTGAGGCGCTTCCCTGTCGCATGCAGGCCCGCTGCATCACCACGGCTTCGTGCAGCAGGGACCGATCCGGAGCTGCACCGAACACAGAGTCGGGGAGCTCGACTGATCCCACCTTCCGTTTGTGGAGATCCAGTATCTCGACGGTTGGCATGCGCTAGCTCTTCTTGGATTTCCGGATCACCACCACGCCATTCGCGGAGCCTGGAATCGCACCGCTCACGAAGAGGAGATTTTCATCCGGACGGGTCTCCACAACCTTCAAACGCTGGACCGTCACCCGCCCACTTCCCATGTGCCCAGGAAGCGTCTTGTTCTTCCAGACCCTGGACGGATAGGAGCTGCTTCCGATGGAGCCTGGAGCCCGGTGGAACATGGATCCATGAGTCTCCGGACCACCCTTGTAGTGATGGCGCTTGACGACCCCCTGAAAACCCTTTCCCTTCGATGTCCCTTCTACATCGACCCACTCGCCCTTCTGAAACACATCCGCCTTGATCACTTGTCCGACCTGAACCTCTCCAAGCTTCTGAAACTCCCGCAGCCAGCGGCTCGGAGGGACTTGCGCCGCCTTCAGATGCCCCAGTTCCGCTTTCGTGAGCTTGCGCTCTCGCACCTCACCGAAGGCAAGCTGCACGGCCTCATAGCCGTCACGATCGGGCGTCTTGACTTGCACGACCCAGCAGGGCCCCGCCTCAATCACCGTGACCGGGACAAGCCGACCTTCTCCGTCATACATCTGGGTCATCCCGAGCTTTTTGCCAAGCAATCCGTTCGTCATTCCGTCACCACTCTCTATCCCCACAGGCCAGAGCTCGATATACCGTTGGGGTGGCCGGGATGATCCCCACTGCGGCGTCATCGACCCGTTGCATTTTGAAAAGCAACGGGTGCCCGGCACCTTCTTAGTGTGCGCGCTCCGAAAGCACAGGGATCATCCCAGCCGCCCCTTACCAGTGCAATAGCCTGCTACAACTTAATCTCCACATCGACTCCGGCCGCCAAATTCAGCTTCATCAGGGCATCCATCGTCTCAGGTGTGGGCTCCATGATGTCCAACAACCGCTTGTGGGTCCTGATTTCGAACTGCTCCCGGGACTTCTTGTCCACATGAGTCGATCGCTGAACCGTAAATTTTTCAATCCGCGTCGGCAAGGGAATCGGCCCCGCCACTTTGGCGCCACTCCGCTTGACGGTCTCGACGATTTCCGCAACGGACTGGTCCAGCACGCGGTAGTCGAACCCCTTCAACCTCACCCGGATCCGCTGATCAACTTTCACCACTACTCTCCTTCATCATCCCTGCCACGTCGCGCGAGATGCACCGCGAATCATCGCGGGGGCGGCTAGGCGGCCTCTAATGCGCCCGTCGAGCGGGCACCGTCTTCGTGGGCGCGCGCTGTGAGCAGAGAGGCCGCCTAGCCGTCCCGTTTCCGACACCATCACGCCAGAATTTCCGTCACCACGCCCGAGCCGACCGTCTTGCCC